>JAIORJ010000204.1 GCA_021108185.1 Methanococcoides sp.
GCTTCCATGGCCTTTTCAGCCTTATATTCCTGAACAAAACCAAGAACAATAACAAAAGCAATTAAAAAGATGATGACACCAAAGTTCACAACCTCGTCTATCATAAGAGAGATCACAGCCGCTGCCAAAAGTACCCAGACGATAAAATTGGTGAGCTGCCTTAACAGTACTTTTACAGGTGTGATTCTCACTTTTTCCTGAAGCTCATTAAACCCTGATATCTGAAGCCTTTTTGTCACATCTGTCTCAGAAAGACCTGATCTGGAACTATCCACTTCAGCAAAAACAGACTCAATATCAGCATTTTCATACCCCAATGAAACACACACTCCAAATTAAATATGTTACAATAGTATTTCTTGATTTGCCATCAGTTTCAAAAATGAGCTCACAACATCCCCACCAATGTCCATTTAGGTAAAGCTAAATAACTGTACAGACAATTTTCTTTTACCACTAATGGAACATCTTACTATTGTGGAGGTACTACTATGACATGTGACTTAGAGATCAAAGAAAGGATCAGTGAATACCTGAAAAAACACCCATACGTGAACTACCCCACGCTTACGCATGAGGCTTCCTGCTTCATTCTTTGAACTATCGTTCACAAGTCCACAGGCTCTTCCCCTCGTTCCGAAGGTGTCAAATGATTAGTAGATTTTGTTTTTGAAGTGCAAACTTCTTGACATTGATTGCAGCATTGATATCCCTGTCATGTTCTGTATTACATTCAGGACAGCACCAATCTCTATCTTTCAAAGTCATTTTATTGTTGTAATATCCACAAACATTACACAATTTCGAAGATGGCTCGAATTGACCTATCTTCAATAGTGTCTTTCCATACAATTCGGCTTTATATTCGAGTTGTCGGAAAAACTCACTCCATGAAACATCACTGATTGCTTGTGCAAGACAATGATTTTTTAACATACCTGAAACATTCAAGGATTCTACTGCAATTGCTTGGTTCTCGCTTATGAGTTTAGAAGTAGTTTTGTGCAGGAAGTCCATTCTCTGATTTCGTATTTTTTCGTGAATTTTTGCCACGGTATGCCTTGATCTATTTCTGTTATTTGAACCTTTTTGTTTCTTACTCATCCGTTTTTGTAAGATTTTCATTCTATCAATGCTGTTTTTAAGATGTTTAGGATTGTCAATCTTTTCACCATTGGAAAGTATAGCGAAATGAGTAAGTCCAACATCTATCCCCAAAGTTGAATTTTCGTTGAATGATTGCTTTTCAGGCAATTCTTTTTCATCATCTGCAAGAAAACTGATGTAGTATTTTCCAGTAGGAGTTCTGGATACCGTAGCGGTTTTTAATTTACCTTCAAATTTCCTATGCAATTTTGCCTTTATTGGTTGCTTTATTTTTGGAAGTTTGATTGTATTAGTTTCAAAATCCACTGAATAATGTTGTGGTATCTGGAATGATTGTATGGGATTTTTCCTTGACTTGAAATTAGGAAATCCTTTTTTCTCCCTGAAAAAACGAGTGAAAGCAGATTCGAGATTGATGAGTGCATTTAGTAATGATTGAGAATTGACTTCTTTTAACCATTCATTGTTTGGTTTCAGGTCATGAACAAGTCGATGCTGTAATTCAAATCTCGATAAGTGTTCTTTATCAACTTCATACGCTTTGTTCTTCTGCTCTAGTGCCCAGTTATACGTAAACCTACATGCACCAATATGTTTTACAAGAATCTCGTTTTGAGATTCCGTGGGGTACAGTCGGTATTTATAGGCTTTAAGCATCAATGTACTATATGTTTTAACAATATATCAATGTTTTGTAAAATAATGTTGTATGCGGATAGTATGCCTTTCACCCCCATCTTACGAAAGGGGGACTTCTCGGCTAAAAGTTAAACCTTGCAACCATCAGCCCGGAAGGAAGACCAATGGCCCACAGCATGGCTTTTGCATCAGCCGGCCCGGTCGTTTATTTCGGAACAGGGAAGACCACAAGGAAATTCCGTAATATCGAACAGAACCCAAACGTCGCATTCACAGTCGATGAAGACGGATCTGATGTGATGAACATCACAGGTATTCAAATGGAAGGCAAAGCATCATTTGTGACAGATGAAGCAGAATTAGGGCAGATATTCCAGTTGATGTTAGAAAAATTCCCGTTCATGAAGGAACTACCAAAGAACCCGAACAATGTAATTATAAAAGTAGAGCCAACAAAAGCTTTCTTCCTTGACTACGCCGTTGAGTTCGGATTCAGGTACGAAGTCGATTTCTGACTTCGCACCCTATCTTTTTTATTTTGAGCTTATCCTACCGACAAAACTGAGATGTCCGATCAGCAGCCGCTTTCCTTGCGTTCTGTGATATCCTGGATAACTCCCTGATAATCGGTCACTTTACCCTCATTATCCCGCTGTATGAAAGTTTGTTCTTCCACCCACCTTATATCGCCTGAGCGGGTCAATATGCGATATTCCTTTACGAACATCTTTCCCCCTTCCTGGCATATATCCGAAAGTTCGAGCTGAACCTCAGGAAGGTCATCAGCATGGATAATGTTCCCATAAAGAAGGTCACCCGAGAGGAAATCATCCACATCATAGCCAAACTGGGTGATATTATCCGACACAAACTCCACCGGCCATAGCTCCTTTTCATCATCCTCACCGGCCTTCCAGAGAAAAGCGACCACCGGGCTATGATTTACGATCGTCTCAAGTGCCTGTTTCCTTGAAAGGAGGTCATTCTGCTTTACCAGAGCCTCATCCAGTGCGATCTCACTCAACTTTTGTTTTGTGATATCCTGTACAATCCCCTGGAAATGTGTTACATTGCCGTTCACATCTCTTTTGATGAAGGTCTTCTCATTGACCCACAGCAGTTCCCCTTCCTTTGTCAATAAACGATACTCCTGGACATAATCATCATATCCTTCCCTGGACCTCTGGTCAAGCTCGTCTTTAACAGCATTATAATCGTCCGGATGTATCAGATCCCCATAGACGATCCTTCCAAGCACGAAATCCTCTGCACTATACCCAAGTCTTGAAACATTGGCAGAAGCATAATCAGCCGGCCAGAACTCTTCCGCCCTCCAAAGGAAGACCATCGTAGAACTATTGTTGATGATATCCTCAAGGTCCTTCTGCTCCCTCAATGCTTTCTCACACAGCATTTCATTGTTCTTCTGATCAGTAATATCAAAAATAGTACCCTGATAATGGGTCACATTACCATTCTCGTCCCGCTGGAGATATGTCCTTTCATCGACCCAGCGAATATCACCTGATGCCAGGACGATACGGTATTCCTGATCAAAGAAGCTCTTACCTTCCACACGACTTTTTTCGAGGGACAGTTCAACTCGCTCCAGATCTTCCCCATAGACAATATCAGCATAAAGAAGCCTTCCTGAAATGAAATCCTCCACAGTATAACCTAACTGGGTTACGTTTGCAGAAACATATTCCACTGGCCACTTTTCCTCAGGAGTGTTATCTGCGGTCCATAAAAAGGCAATAACAGGACTATGATCTATTATATTTTCAAGTATTTCCTTCCTGTCAAGAACCTTTTCCAAAGGACTTTTCCCCGATCTGCTGCCAGTTTCTTTCGATATGTTTGATCCCATACATAGCCCCCAATTTTAATGATCAACTTCTTTAATAACTTATTAGACGGATGAGTTTAAGTATTGTTCGAATTTGCCCTGTTTTTGAACTGAATGGCCTTCTTAAGGAGTACCGGCGAAACGAAAATTGAGACCGCCACCATCAAGACAATTGCTGAGAACACTTCATCCCCTATTATCCCCATCTCTTTTCCAATAGAGATCAATACAAGTTCCACCCCTGCCCTCGGCATGACACCAAATCCGAATATAAGACTATCATAATTATCAAAACCTATCAAGCGACTTCCCAGAAAGCCCCCTATCAGTTTTCCTAAAAGAGCAAGTACAACAACAAGCACGGAGAAGAGGCCTATTGTTTGTAAACTAGCAATATTAAGGGATATTCCAATAAATGCAAAGAAAATGGGAACAAAAATACCATAAGCAAGCCCTGTAACCTTACTTTGCACATGCTCGATCTTCGCATGGGGAACATCCGAGAGCATAACCCCTCCAATGAACGCACCTATCACAGCATGAAGGCCGAAAACCTCTGCAAGGTACGCAGAGAAAAGGGCGATCACTATAACAAAAGCAAAGATAGATTCCTTGACATGCATCTTATGGATCTGATCAAAGAGTCTGGAAAATGCCCATTTCCTTAAGGAGAACATGATCGCCACGAAGGCAATCATCTTCAACAATATTATTAGAACCTGCAACCCGGAGGGGAATTGTTCGTAGGTTGCCATGGTCACTACAATAGAAAGAAGAAAGATCCCTATGATATCATCAAATATAGCTGATGTCAGCATCATGGAACCTGGTTTGCTCGAAAGGTAATCCATGTCAATCAGAGTTCTGACGACCACACCGATACTTGTCGGACTGAAAGCAACTCCTATAAAGATGCTTTCAAGGACACTTAAATGAAAATACACACCAATTGCCGCTCCAAAAGAGAAAGCAACAATTATCTGAACTACTGTAACAATAGAAGCTTTCGCCGAGGACTCTTTCAGATCACGAAGATGGACTTCCTTGTAACCTGCTGTGAACAGAAGGAAGATTGCACCCATTTCAGCCAGGAACTTAAGTATTTCCGATTCCTGATGTATCAGAAGTATCCCGAGCACCATACCGGAAAGCAGTTCCCCAAGAATTGAAGGAAAACCTGCCCTTTCAAATATTTCACCAAAAAGCTTAGCCAGTAGAAGTATGAGCAAGATATGAAGAAGAACCTCCATTCAATCCGAGCCCCTTAATTTATACACTTCCTTTATAAGATCGGGTTTACAGATAATACCAACCAATTTTCCGTCTTCAACGATACAAAAACGATCGATCTTATGCTTGAGCATCATATCCGCTGCAGTACAAAGGTGTTCATCCGGAGATATTGACACCGGGTGGGGGACCATAATGGCTTTTGCAGTATCACCCTGAAAAACAACTGCATTCAAGTGTGTGTGTTCTGATCTGGGAGCCCTGTGTACAAGAAGGATCTTCAATATAGTATCCTGATCGATCGTTCCCACAAGAATATTATCTTCATTTACGACCGGATATGTGTGAAAATGATATTTGTCAAAGGTTTCAAGGATCTGGTCTATACTATCATTTTCTGAAATTGTTACAAGGTCCTTTGTCATAAAATTTTTTATGAACATCTCACTGCACCTTTCTGCAAATGACCGCTCACTCCGAATGCGATCTTCATCCCCATCATTATCAACCACAGCTTTAAGCCCCCTTCAAAGCTATTTTTGTAAAAAGAATATTACAATAAAAAAAAGGGAGGTCATCTTACAAATATTGACCCCATTAGAAAAGGACGAAGAACACAAATTCTTGAAAAAAAGAAAAGAGAAAATAATAAAGAAGCTTAGATACCCAGCTCTTCCCTGTCAGAATTTACAAGAGATAACTGTATAGCTATGCCACTGCTTTCAGCATATTCGTCAATACGTTTGACAGCATGATCGATCATCCCACCTGAGGTCAGTATCATAGATCTCTTGCCACAAAGTGCCATAAGGATGGACTTATCAATGACACCTGATGTTATTTGAAGATCGAGAAGATGCTTTTCCGCAAGGCTCTTGCTCTTCTTGCCCATGGCTCCAATAGTATCGATATCCTCTTCAGCCAGTATCCTCTTGAAAGGACCCGCATCATATTTGTCCATATCATAGATGAATATTCCACCGGACTTGATACCATGCCGTGTCATTTCTGCAATCGCATGCCCTTCCGGATGGATGTGAAGCACCTTTGCATTGACTGCTTCATAGGGGCTGTTTATCGCATATTCACCATATAATATGCCAAGGTTCACAACATCGCCTTCCTTGACATCAGGAGAAACTTCTATCCACATAAGCTCAGGTGGTTTAAGGGAATGGACAAGTTCAGGAACACTTGTAGGAAACTTGTTACGAGTTGCAAGGTTCCTTCTCTCAAGTTCATTGTATATTTCAAGTGTACGGGGTTGCCTTAAATTTGCTTTTTTCAAAAGTTCCATGTCTTTGAAAACATCTTCAGGAGCACCTTCCCCGATAATATTACCCTCGTTCATGAAATAAACATAATCTGCCCAACTGTATGCAAGTTCCACATCATGAGTAGAAATTATCATAGTGGTGTTGTTTTGATTCAACTCATTCAACAGATCAAGGATCTCATCCGCACCCACAGGATCGAGGTTTGCAAGAGGCTCATCAAGGATCATTACCTCAGGTTCCATTGAGCAAACACCTGCAATTGCCACTCTCTTTTTCTGTCCACCACTTAAATGATGAGGAGGCTTGTTCCTGAATTCGGTTATTCCTATGTATTCAAGGGTTTTTTCCACAAGTTCATCAACTTCTTCTTTTGAATGGCCCAGATTAGTAGGTCCAAAGCCTACATCCTGATAGACCGTGGGGGCAAATATCTGGTCGTCTGAGTTCTGGAAGACGATGCCAACACTTTTGCGTATCTCACGCAGGGACTTAGAATCATATTCCATGGGTTTCCCATGAAAGTGAACAGTTCCCTCTTTTGGCTTAAGGGTTCCATTGAGCAGCATGAAAAGGGTTGATTTGCCAGAACCGTTCTTCCCGACAAAGGCTATTTTCTTACCTTTTTTGATCTTTACATCAATACCTTTTAAAGCCTGTGTTCCATCATGGTAGGAATACTTCAAGCCTTTAGTTTCCAATATCATTTTATTACCTCAACAGACCTTAAAATATAGAATAAAATCTCGTTAAATACCACAATGCCAATACCACAGCAAAATAAGTACAGGTCAAGACGAGCTCATTAGCTCTGATCGGTCTTTTTTCCTCAAAGAAAATAAGTTTGCCATCATAACATCGGGCACTCATGGAAATGAATATCTTTTCTCCCTGTTCCCACGACCTTATGAAAAGGGTTGTGGAAAGCATTGCAAGTGAAGTCAGGGAAGTACGCCAGTCCTTGTAACCAAGCCTGACCGTCTGTGCATACTTGATACCCCATGCAACTTCGAGGAAGACAAAGATGTAACGGTACATCATCATGGATATTTCAATAAAAGAATCCGGCAATCTCGTTGCTTTAAGAACTGAGAATAGTTCCACCATCGGAGTGGTCAGTGAAAGGAAGAACAGGCAGGACATGCCGCCGAGTGTTCTCGAAAACACTAACAATGCCATTTCAAGACCGCCGGTGTTCACTCCCAGATGGTAACTAAAAATATCAAATCCAAGGAGTTCATTACCTGAACCGAAGAAGAAGGCTATGATAACAACACTTAATAATACGAAAACAGCAGGTGCAGACAAGAGTGTTAGATAAAATTTAAACGAAGTCTTCCCAAAATGAACCGTTGCAAAGCTCATACACAATGCTATAGCAAAAGGTGGAATAAAAGACTGTGAGGAAACTCCTACAAGAACACCAAACATAACAATGGCTATCTTAAGCCAGTTGTTACGATACCTTAGGGGACTCACAAGTGCATAATCATCAAGAATATTTGTCATATTATGTTCACACCGTTACATTCGTTTTGTGTTTCTCCTTAGAGAAGAAAGAACTAAAATAAAAATGAATCCCTAAGAAAAAAGGAAGGAGGGGAAAGAACAGTCTTAATTGGACTGCCCTTTACCTTTGTAGTAACCGAAGAAATATCCAATAACCAATGCACCGAACGCTGCTTGAAGTCCAAAGAGCAGGCTTTCAGTTTCTCCGCCTGGTGGCTCGAATTTAATAGAGTTTATCCATGAGTCTTCTGTCCATGGCACGTAATCGCTGTTAATTTCTGCAATTGCATCTCCAGCCTGACCATCGGCACCACCAAACTCAGAGTCCGGATTTGCTGCCAGTCCATACATGAATGATGCTACGAACAGTACTGCTATTACTCCAAATATGATCTCGCCTTTCACTGACCTGCCCCCTTGATCTTATTGAGAGCTGATTCTGTGATAACTTTAAGCTCTACAAGAGCATCGCTCTTGACCTGTATCACGTATTTGAAGATCAGAGCTGTCAATGCACCCTCCATGATAGCCAGAGGCACCTGGGTTGTAGCAAATATCAGCAAGAACGCTTTAAGTGAAGCAGCTACTCCGCCTACTTCTGCCGGGAATGCCAGCGCAAGTTGCGTGGCTGTCACGACATATGTTGCCCAATCCGCAAATGCTGTGGCAAGGAAGACAACAACATAGAAATTGATGTTCGCTTTCATGCCTGCTTTATAGATCACATATGCAAAGACAGGACCAATGATGCCCATTGATGCAACGTTCGCCCCAAGTGTCGTAAGACCACCGTGAGCAATGAAGATCGCCTGGTAAAGCAGAACGATAGTACTCAGGACCGCTGTAACAGCAGGACCAAAGAGGATAGCTGCCATTCCGGTACCTGTCGGATGGGATGAACTGCCCGTGACAGATGGCATCTTCAAAGATGAAAGTACGAAGATGAATGCTCCCGCTACCGCCAATAATGGTAATAGCTCGCGCTTTTCAGATACAAGCTTGTTAAGCCTGTACATACCGAAGAATATTATCGGTATAGAGAACACAAACCACAGTTGCCACCATGGTGATGGCAAGAATCCCTCGAATATATGCATTATTAACACTCCATTTCCGATTTAAATCAAGATAACTTGAATAAGACATAGGTAAAACGGAAGAGTTATATAAATAGCTATAGATAGCAGATGTTAGTACTTTGGATAATATAGTCTTAAGTCAACGTCAAAAGCTCATCTCACAACAACTACACAATGCAGCACTGACATCGCCTTTGGTGGCTCATCTATAGTACCCCCTGCAATGCGTTCTTCGGGATAACCAAAGTTCTCGCACACATAGAGCTTGGCATCAACACCCATTTCTTTAAGCACTTCGGCCACTTCCGCCACTCCAAAAGTTTCTGCGGGAAGCATGAAGATATCCTTGCCCAGTTCAATTTCCTGAATAAATGCTTTTTTTGCGGGAGCAGGATCTCTGCCATGTGCTGTTATTGCAGTGATGTTGGAAAGGCTGACACCTAAACGTGAACATGCGACCTGTATAGAAGAGATGCCCGGAATTATCCTGTCGCCTTCTCTTGCAAATTTACCAAGCCCTGAGAACATGGGGTCGCCGGTGGATAGAACAACAGCATCTTCTGGCAGCTCATTCAAAGCCTTGTAGTCCTTAATAAGATGGGGTTCGCCTTCAATATATGGCTCTGCAAGTTCAAGAGAGCGCTTTGAACCATAGACTACCGAAGCATTACGTATAGCTTCGATGGCCTCCAATGTCAGCATGTTCGGTCCGACACCGACACCCGCGATTATCATTCTTGTTCCCCGCTGTCCATGAGAACTGTGCCGTCCCTATCCACGACCACAATTCGTGCACCTTTGCCCTTTTCGACTGTCTTTTCAAAGGCGCGCCTGATGTGTTCCCCTTGAGGCTCCACTTCGATCATCTCTGAGACAGTAGCAAAACCACTGTCCTTGAGCATATCAGGGTCCCCCCATTTAAGGACAAGACCAGGAAGACCACAGATAGCCACCTTACCAGTAGCCGATTCCATAAATTCGGAGATGCGGCTGCCTGCAAGAACTACTGTGTAGTCCGGGAAAAGCATTGTAGAATAGCGAATACCGATACGACCTGTTGTAAGAACCACTTTTGCAGCATCACGTATGAGGTCACTCTTCATCTCACCAAGATGATCGTTCCAGGGTTCAACGAAACCTGTTGTTCCAAGGATAGAGATACCGCCTTCAACCCCTATACGACTGTTCAGAGTCTGCTTTGCTATCTCAGCACCTCTGGGCAGAGAGATCTCCACACTGGCACCCTTGATACCTATCTCTTCCACAGCTTCCGCAACAGCCTCCATTATCTGCTGCATTGGTCTAGGATTGATAGCAGGATAGCCTTTTTTTGACTGAAGACCGCCTCTTGTAACGATACCTATACCTTCGCCTGCGGTTATAGTGATCTTGTCCGACTCCACTGCCCTTGCCACGAACTCAAGCCCGCGGGTAATATCGGACTCATGGTCGTTCTTCAATTTAACTGCCACAGCATGCCCATCCTTTGCTTTCACATCCATGTGGGCACGAAGTCCCACAGGTGTCGGGACAGACACATGATCTATCTCTTTCTTGAGTGACAACACCGCCGCCTTGGCAGCAACAGTTGCAGTGGTACCTGTGGTATACCCTCGTTTCAGAATAGAGCCATCACTAAGAACCACCAGCATACCGCTCATTATACCTTCTTCAAGCTCATCGCCGGGTATATTTGATCTATTGATCCACTCTTGCGGGACCTTTGATTTATTAACTGGATCGATAATTGACATTGACAGTAATTCCATATTAGTTGGTTATAAAAGTTACTGATAAAAACATAACACTTATCCTGTCCTCTTGAACAATTTGTCAAGTTCACCTTTTGTAAATGAGATCACGGTCGGACGCCCATGAGGACATGTGTATGGATTCTCAGCCATGTCCAGCTGTTTAAGCAGGTTCTCCATCTGCTCCATACTGCAACCTGCTCCTGCCTTTATAGCTGCACGACACGCCATGGTCTTGCAGAGACTATCGAACATGCCTGTATCCCTCTTCACCTTGCCGCTGGAAAGCACATCCATGATGATGTCATGAATCAGTTCGGTGTTCTCCAGCTTTCCAAGAAGGGAAGGAATTGATGTCACAACATAACTGTTAGGACCGAATTCGGATATCGCAAATCCCATCTCTTCAAGAACGGGGATATACTCATCCAAAAGCACCTTTTCCTTAGAAGTCAGGTCGAGCATCACAGGAGTGATAAGCTCCTGCCAGCCAGAACTGTTGCCATCCCGTATCTGTTCATACATCACCCTCTCATGGGCAGCATGCTGATCGACTATCATAAGCCCGTCCTCAAGCTCCACGATTATGTAAAGCTCATTTACCTGCCCTACTATTCTCGCTTTATCAAGACCAGTAGATACTCTGTAGGGCTTCTTTTCCGTCTTTGAAATTACCCTTTCCGAGCGTTTCAAACGTTTTTCAGTATCCCTTGCACTGGCATGATAAGGCTCATCTGCTTCCTTTGCTAACGGAATGCTCACACTTTCACTCGCAGAATATAGGATCTCAGTCCCGGTCTTGCCCTTATCACTGAAAACAGCCTGTACCGGTTTGTTTTCCGGCAAAGAGACCTTTGGGACCAGATCGTCCGCCTTCAAAGCGTTCTCAACAGCAAGAATGACCGCATCAGAGACCTCACGTTCATGGCTGAGTCTCACATACCTTTTTGCAGGATGCACATTGACATCTACCTCACGCAGATCAAGTTCCAGATCAAGAACTGCGACCGGATAGCGTCCTTTCGGGATTAGGTTGTAATATCCAAGCCTCACAGCATTACTTATGCTCGTTGAGGATACACCTCTGCCATTTATGAAGAAGAACTGCTGGTCAGTGCCGCTGCGGGTAACTTCCGGTTTGGAGACATAACCTGAGATGTTCACAATATCCGATTTGAACTCCACAGGAACTATCTTCTTTGCAATATCGACCCCGAGAAGATGGATGATACTATCGAGAACATTGCCGGATGTCGGGGAACGCACAAGGACCTTCCCGTCACTGATCAGAGTAAAAGAGATTTCAGGATGCCCGAATGCATGCCTTGTAACGATATCGGTTATGTGTGCAAGCTCTGTTCGCAGACTTTTGAGATACTTCTTCCTTGCCGGGGTGTTGTAAAAAAGGGATTCCACAGATATACTTGTACCCGGAGCAGCACCCACTTCCACCACATTCTCCACCGTCCCTCCGCTTATAACTACCTTTGTGCCAGCGATCTCCTCCTTTTGACGGGTCGTCAGATAGACCTTGGCCACCGCCGCAATGGAAGAAAGGGCCTCACCCCTGAACCCGAGGGTCAGGACCTCCTCAAGGTCCTCGATTTGAATTATTTTGCTGGTGGCATGTTTCGTAAAAGCAAGGACCGCATCCTCACGAGGCATTCCGCTCCCATTGTCAGTAACAGTGATCAGCTCGGTCCCGGCAGCCACAACCTCCACCCGAATCTCAGTGGCCCCTGCATCTATAGCATTGTCCACAAGTTCCTTGACCACCGAAGCAGGACGCTCGATGACCTCGCCTGCTGCTATCTTATTGATAGTCGCCTCATCAAGAACACGTATCTTACCGCCCTTATCCTCGCTCATCTTATTTTCCGCCCTTACCTGCCTTTTTCTGCAATTCACTTAACTTGTTCAGTGCCTCGATGGGAGTCATACTATTGACATCAAGCCCTTTCAGCTCCTCAACAACAGGATCAGGATCAGCTACAGGTGCAGAAGAGCCCTCCGGATCGAAAAGCATCAACTGGGTGTATTGTGCCGACTTCTTTTTCCTACCCCTCTTCGAATCGCTTTCCTTGCTGATGGCACTTTCATCTTCAATATCCTGTAGGACCTCCTTCGCCCTCTGTGTCACCTTGTGCGGCACACCTGCAAGCCTTGCAACATGGATACCATAGCTCTTATCAGTGGCACCGGGTACGATCTTTCGAAGGAAAACAAGATCATCGCCATCTTCCTTCACCGCGATATGATAGTTCTTCACCCTTTTCAAACTGGAAGAGATGTTGGTAAGCTGATGGTAATGGGTCGCAAAAAGGGAGCGTACCCCGACCCTGCCCTTATTGTGGATATACTCGACCACAGCCTTTGCGATACTATAACCATCATAAGTGCTCGTACCCCTACCGATCTCATCAAGGAGCACAAGGCTCTTCGGGGTCGCATTGTTCAGTATATTGGCAAGCTCCACCATCTCCACCATGAAGGTACTCTGCCCGCTTGCAAGGTCATCAAAAGCACCAACCCTTGTGAAGACCCTGTCCACAATGCCTATGGAAGCATGGGAAGCCGGAACAAAGGAACCTGCCTGTGCCATTATAACGATAAGGGAGACCTGACGCATATAAGTGGATTTACCCGCCATGTTAGGCCCTGTTACCAAAAGGAACTGCTCATCCACACAATCCATTTCCGTATCATTGGGCACGAAACCGCCACGTACGGTTTTCTCTACCACCGGGTGTCTGCCTTCACGGATCAATATCTTGCAATCGGAGGTTATGTTAGGTCTTACAAAATTATTGTTAACCGCAACTTCCGCAAGGCTTGCAGTACAATCCAGCTGCCCGATCAAAACAGCGATCCTCTGCATATCCGATGCATGGGAAGCGATATTAGAAGTTATCTCAGTGAACAGTTCATTCTCAAGCGCTGTTATCTTCTCGTCTGCGGAAAGGATGACACCTTCCCATTCCTTGAGCTCTGGAGTATAGAACCTTTCAGCATTCCGCATTGTCTGCTTTCTAATATAATCATCAGGTATCTGTGCGATGTTGGATTTTGTGATCTCGATGTAGTAGCCGAATACTCTATTGTAGCCGACCTTAAGCGATTTTATACCTGTCCTGTCACGTTCCTTCTGCTGGAACGAAGCGATCCAGGTCTTTCCGCCAGTGGACATACCCTTAAGCTCATCCAGTTTCTCATTGTAGCCGGACCTGATCATGCCCCCTTCCCGCACACTTACAGGAGGCTCATCCACGATGGCATCGTCGATAAGCTTCACGATATTTTCGAGCTGGTCGAACTCAAGAAGGCCATCCCTGATATTTCTGAGCATCTCACATCCGGGATCATCACCCATACTTTCGACTATCTGCGGCACTGAACCCAGGGACCTTTTCAAAGCGATAAGATCCCGGGCGTTCGAATTACCGTAAACTACCCTGCCTATGAGACGTTCTATGTCCTTCACAAAGGACAGATGAGAGCGGACATCGAACCTCAGCATGGTATCATTTGCCAGACATTCCAGCGCATCCAGCCTGTGATCGATGGAATCGACATTGATGAGGGGCTTTAAAAGCCATTTCTGAAGTAACCTGCCACCCATCGGCGTTTTGGTATCATCGAGCACCTTCAATATGGAAGTATCGTTCCCTTCCCCTCGCACGTTCTTGACTATCTCCAGATTTCTCAGGGTGATCGAGTCAAGCATCATGAACTCAGAATCCGAATAGGTGCTCAGCTCACTTACATGCCCCAGTTCCCTCATCTGTGTGGTGAACGCATAATCAAGTGCAGCTCCTGCAGAAGATGTGGCGTAGGGCAGACCGGCACAGCCCATTCCTTCGAGTGTGGAGACATTGAAATGCCTTTCAAGAAGCTTCCTCGAAGAATCAATGTCAAAAGCCTCATCCTTGAACTCATGTACCAGCACATTAAGCTCCTTCAACCTTTCAACAAGCCTTTCATCAGAGAACATCGTCCGTGAGATTATACACTCTGAAGGTCGCATCCGTGCAGCCTCACTGGCTATCCTGTCATAAGGAGGCGTATCAGCAAACTGTGTGGTCAGGAACTCGCCTGTAGAAACATCCAGAAATGAGACACCGTAATCCCCATCTCCACCTGAAATTGACATGAGGTAATTATTGGACGGGTCCGTGAACATCGAAGTATCAATGGCAGTACCGGGCGTTACGACCCTGACAACCCCACGCTTGATAATCCCCTTTGCTTTTTTAGGGTCTTCAAGCTGCTCACAGATAGCTACTTTGTAGCCTTTCTTTACCAAACGCGGCAGGTAATTATCGAGAGCATGATAGGGGATACCTGCAAGGGGCATTTTCTCACCCTCAATGTCCTTGCCCCGCGTTGTAAGTGTTATCTCAAGTTCTTTTGCAATGGTCTTTGCATCCTCTCCAAAGGATTCATAGAAATCCCCCATCCTGAAGAAAATAAGGGCATCACTATGTTGCTTCTTTGCATCATAGTATTGTTTCATTGCAGGTGTTAGTTTGATCATTCTTGCTCCGCGGTGAATTGGGCAGGGGAATTTATGAGTTTGTTGGTATTCTCACTATCCGACTGTAAAATTTCACCAAATGTTCATAAGAAAATGAGACTTATCCCAATTTCTGCATCAATATGTAACCCATCCCTGAAGTGAATACAGGCATTCCCAAATACCTCATCCCTATATCAGTGAAATACTGAGTGACCGTCATCGGGAAGAAGCCACTATAGACCATACCCAGATCTATCGAAAGATTTACGACAAGCCATACAGTACCAAGAAGCACGCCTTCTCTAACATAGTCCGTTTCGACACCTTCAAAATACTTTATAGCAAGCACAACGCCGACAAACCCACCAATTACTATCATGATGGACTTGAAGAAAGTCTCTCCGACCAGGAAATTTCCGTTCCTATCCACAAATGCAAAGGATACTATGAAAGGTATCAGCCAGACAATCAATCCAAAAAGGAACATCTTCAGATATTTGTTCAATTCTACAGACCCCCTTAATATCATTTATTGTTCAATATTAATTACCTTTTGCCGATACTATATAATAGCTCCCGGTTTTTGCTCTGTGGAAACCATCTTATCTGAATTCAACTGATAGGCTATGAATTTAATAAAAAGAAATTTCTGTGCATGTCTCCATCACAAGAAGTAAATTGTGTTCTGACTGTGTGCAAAAAAGTATAGATATTAAGTGAAAAAGGAGAAATGTATTGATACACAACCTTGACAGGCATGCCAAAGTCGTGTGTCTAATTATAGTGAGGATATCTACAAAGCTCAAAAAATATTATTCAATATATGGCTGTTCTTCATATTGTGTTGGGCTTGTAGGGATTGTAAATGAAAATGTAGATCCATTTCCAACTTCGCTTTTTACCTGAATGTTCCCACCATGCATTTCAATATACTTTTTGACTAAAGCAAGTCCTTTGCCAGTCCCACCATATTTTCGGGCAGAGGATGAATCAAGTTGATAAAATGGAGCAAATATTAATTCTTGATCAGTGTCGGAAATTCCGACACCATTGTCTGAAATGAAGAAATGTATTATATCATCATGCTTTTTGGCCATAATGGATATGTTCCCGTTTGCAGGTGTGAATTTAATTGCATTATCTAGAAGATGGTACAGAACCTGTACTAATTTCGTTCTATCAGCATTTAGTTCAATATAATTACCCTCAATATTTTCTTCGATATCGATAAATTTCTTTGTTGCTTTAGCCTGTACTAAAAGTTTTGATTCAGCCATTATCTGGCCTAGATTTGTTCTTTCGGGGTAAAACTCTATTTTACCGAGTTCAATTTTAGAAAGATCAAGGAATCCATTGACTAATTCTAAGAGGCGCTGCTCACTTTTTAAAATATTATCGAGATATCTGGATTGTTGTTCATTCAGGTCTCCAGCAACTTTGGAATCCAATAACTGTGAAAAACCAATTATTGAATTAAGAGGAGTTCGCAGTTCATGACTCACGTTAGACAGGAAATCTGATTTGATGCGATTTAATTCATCTGCTTCTCTTTTTGCTTGCAATAGCTTTCTTGCCTTTTTGCGTTCTGCTATATCTCTTATGATTAAAAGTTTGTTATATTGGTTCTTGTGAAAGAATGAACTTACACTAATTTCTACAGGTGTCTCAGTGCCATTCTTATGAATTACATTAACTTCCAATAGTGTTTGGTCGTTGGCTGCTCTTTTATCTTTTATCAAAGCTAACTCTTTTTTGGTGCTTACTATGTCTTCAATACACAATTTCAATAGCTCATCTTCGTTATAACCTAATATTTTTGTGGATATTTTATTCGTATTTAGAATAGTGCCATCGGATCCTATCACACATATTAAGTCATTACTGCTATCAAAGATATTCGATAAATTTTGATTAGAGTTGGCTAATTCCAGAGATTCTTTCTCTGCTAGAGCATACAGATCATAGGAAAGACCAGAAACCATAATCAATAAAATCACAGCTGTTAGGAATAGCTCATCGAACTCAAACGCTTCATATGCGCGAAAATAATACATCAGATATTCAAACAGATCTAACCTTGTAGAAAGGACACCCGTTACTACTGTTAAGAATAGAATGATCAATAAATGCCGATAAACCTTATGAGACAGATCTGATGTTCCCACTAAAATTCCCCACTTCAATGAATTTAAAAAGTTTACTAAACTTTTATTGGTTAATCCGACAATATTATAGTAATAATATACTTCATCTGATATATAGAATACTCCTTTGATTTTTTGTACTTTAGTATCATGCATCAACTTTAGTTTTAAAAGAGACTGCTTTTTTCTTTATGTATTTCAAGCCCTTCACTGTCAAAATAACAGCAGATCATTCCAGGATAAATCAAGTACTATCCATAGATTGTCTTAAGACCTATATTCAGAAGTGTGACCATTGAAAGCAATGTTCTCGGAATTGCTTCCATACTGACGATTTCTTGAAGAACTCTGAAAGGATCATCTTCCCAGGCGTTGTCTGATAACCTGTTTCCTGAAGGACCTGACCTTGAACAAAAAAAAGAAAAAATGAGAGATAGAATATATCTCCCATCAAACAACGGTCACGTTCATACCCTTAACCTCAGCCTTCACCTCCGGACTATAGTATGAATACGCACTGCTCTCCTGCACTATCGCCTTTACCGGGAACATTGCCCTCATATTCAACGAGAACTCCATTTCCTCTCCAGGCATCATCTCATCGATGTAAAGGATGACCTTGCGACCGGCTATTTCGTATCGGGTGATAGTCCCGCCTTCCTTGAGGGCTTCGAGACTGGACCCTACCGGAGTGAAGCCTGTGGGTACTGCAATATCCACTATCATCATTCCGCTGGACTCAACGACACCTCTGATACCAGGCATACCATTGTATTTCAGGCGAACATCGACCTTTACGACATCATCGACTTCCACATCTGTTGAATCGTACTCAACATCAAGCTCGATCTGTTCGTGCTCGATGATCTCAGGCAGGATCACATTGAACCTTCTGACAAGCTGATAGTTCAGCTCACCGGTCCCGGAAAGCTCCATCTCGATAACTTCAACGCCTTCTGGAACTTCAATGATGTTCACAACATCGTAGTTCTCGGAAGTTATCCTAAGGCCCTTGAGTTCCACTCCATCCCCGCTGACAGAAACAGTGGCATCCACATCCCTTCCGGCAACCGCTGCTGCCGTCATCAATGCCCTGAAGGCCATGACAGTATCCTGCGTGCTTGAAAAACCGCCATTGGAATTACGCTGGGCTGCTATCCATTTCAATGATGAGCTTGCCCTTGGGTCATTCGTTTCGATCAACGCAAGTGTGGCATAGGCTGTGGTTTCCACGTTCTTGCTCGAGACAGGATGGAAACCATAACCACCATACTCGTAAGGCTCAGGCAGGACATCATCGTATCCCCAATACACGCCATTTTCATCCTCTTTTGCCAGCTCAAGCAGTTTCTCCATTGCCTCGTCTGCCCTGTCGCTCTCAAGTTTTTGAAGAGCAAGGGTACCTATGGCAAGAGCGTATGGATCGTCCTGCTTATCAATTTCCGCTTCCAGATAGCTGCGGGCGTCTTCCATCACCTGAGGAGCAGCATGCCCATATTCATCGAGTGCCAGCGTCACATAGGACGTAAGGGCATAAGTGCCGCTCACACCTCCCATCATATCCTCATGGATAACAAAGCCGACAGCCTCCCATGAACCGTCCTCCTTCTGGTGTGAACCTATCCACTCCGCTGCTTCCCTTACAACATTCTCATCGATGGTCGTCAGGTCCCTGGCACCACTGAACTGGGAAAGCACAAAGGAGGTCAGCCACAGGCTTCCTTCCCCATCGCTCTCTCCAAAAGCAGAGAAAGAACCATCGGCATGCCTGAAAGTGAGCTCTCTCTGATATCCGGTAGTGATGAACGTCAATGCTTTAGCCTGTACCTCGGGATTCTGCTGACCGGTGGCCTTGAGATAGCGCAGCACCTCGACATCGGTGGAGAACAACATCATGTTCTGTTCACCACATCCGTAAGGCATACCCAGCAGATCATCGACTCCGCTGATGGTCTGGGCTACGATGCTTGGCGTAAAGCTCAGTATCACTTTTTCAGAATCCAGTACTATGGCATCAGGCAGTGTTGCATCCAGCTCAACGGTACCGTTCTTAAGGATACCATTATCCACTATCTCTCTGGTGACCCCTTCAGCCTCAACAATGATCGTCTTACGGATCGCATCCGCTTTTTCAGTGGTCTGTCCTGTCAGTTCAACTGTCTGCACCCCAACCCTGGTAGGACGAATAGTGAAACTTACATGGGTCACACTATTGGCATCCACGTTCACCTCAACGACATCATCTCCCACCAGCTCGAACCATTCTGCACCGGAAAGTGTCAGCTTCACGTTCTGAGACTTATCGAGATAGTTGTACACCTGTACCTGAACAGGGAATTCCTCGCCACGAATAACAGCATAAGGCAGATCAGGGTCGATAAAGAAATCCTGGAATACCGTAAGTCCTGCTTCGGATATTCCGATGCCCTCAGGACCTGATGATACTGCATGAAGTCTCCATTTAGTGATAGAGTCAGGCGCATTCAGATCAAGGGTTGCCAGCCCGTCATCATCGGTAAGAATGTCGGGCATCCATATCCATGTTTCAGGGAAGAACTGGCGTACTCGCTCCACTTCCGCAAGCTTCTCGCCTGATTCTGCTTCATCGTCCATTGCAGCTTCTTCCATTGGCATCTCCATTACAGCTTCGTCCATGACCATACCATCAAGTTCAAGGACTGCTCCTGCGAAATCAACAAACCTCACATCTTCATTGGTTTGTGATCTTGGTATCTCAAGGCTGCCGGATGCCAGCACTATCATCCCGGCATCATCAAGGACATCATAAGCAGTTGTTTGGTATCCAAAATATTGAGGATGCGCTTCGACCTGAGGTTCCATAAAGCGAATTTCAAGCTCATCGAAAACCTGTTTCAAATTCAGCCTGCCCTCGCTCAATGCATATACGGATTCGTCCACAATGGAGAGTCCTATCATGGACTTCGAGCCTGCATCCAGCTCAACGGAAACAGCATCACCTGGTGCCACCGTGTCCTTATCGAATCCTGTGGAAAGGTCTACCTGCGTACTGAACTTGACATCGAATGGCAGGCTGTCGGCGGAAACCTCATTGTTCGGATTTATCAGATATGCAACGACCTTCGCCGAAGGGCTCATCTGTGGTGTGACCGGGATGTTTATCTGAGTTTCATCACTTGTCGCAGAATAAACTGTCCTTCCATTTGCGAAAACATCATAGAATACCGTTCCCTGGTTAGTTGAATAGACCTTGAAAGAGATCACATCCCCGACTTCCGGTATGCCTTCGCTTACCTGGCTCAAATGCAGGAAGCTGGCACTTGGGGAATAGACCGAATTCAATGTACTAGTAACTTCAACTTTCTCAGAGGCAGCAGATAGTTCGACACTCACAGCATCTTCGGGTATCTCTAACGTTACCAGAGCAACGCCATTCTCTGTTGTGTAGGTCTTTTTACTCTCGTCGTAGTTGTAATTGTCATCTCTGAAATTGGAAACAAGGGTTATCTCTTTTTCAAGGGGTTCTCCTCCCGGATCCTTTGTTACAAGAAGGACCTGAAGAGGCATTCCCGGTTTGATGGAATTGGATTCCGGGATCATCTGCAATATGAACGGATGCTGTGCTATGCTCAACAGTTCGGTACTTTCTTCACTATTCCCACCGGTGTCGGTCACTGTCACATTCAGCATGACACTGCCCTGCCCTCCGGCTCCAAAGGTGCCTGCCACATATCCAACAGCAGGAAGTACAAATTCCACATTTCCGTCTTTAAGAGCAGCAGTGGACGTTGAGTATTCTTCCCAGACACCTACGTATCTGGAAGCCTTTACCTCAACGGTACCTTCAACAATCTTTCCAAAAAAATAGTTAGCAGAGACTGTGCCTGTAATAGGTTCATCGGCAAGGAACCAGCTTTTTTCAGTGGAGGTTTCGAGGTCGAACTTGGGGAGGACATATTTCTCCACCCTGATATCGACTTCAGACATAGAGCTACCTGATATCGCTTTCACTTTCCATGTTCCAAGGTTCAATTCGGAGGCAAGCGGAAGGTCGAAGTAGGCAACCCCATACTCATTGGTAACAAGATTATCCTTGAAGATCTTCACCCCTTTCGCATCAGCTATCTCAACGGTGGTGTTCTGAACGACAGGAACGAGATTATTGTTCAGGCTGAGAAGACGTACATGTATGATCTGCCCGGGTTTGTAGATAGGTTTGTCCGTTTCAATGAATATCGGATTATTCTGCACCACCTTAACAGTTGTAGTAAAACCACTTTTAGCACCAGAAGGTGTTGCGGTCAGTGTGTAACTTCCCTCATCGACATCCGGTACTTCGAACTTCGCCACACTGTTACCAGATTCGGAGGTGGCCGCCTTTACCAATGGTACTATCTCGCCTAATGCACTGGTGAGAGTATATTCAACACCCCTGCTAACCGGTTCATCATCAAGAAAAGCAGACATAGTTACAGAACTTTCCCCGCCTGAGAACAGTGCTTTTGGTACAAGCAGCAGATATTCGTCCTCTTCGGAATAAGTTCCTCCCTCATCATAGGAGAGCGCTTCATTGGAAGAAGTTTGAGCTTGTCTCTCGTCCTGCCCGATACATCCTGCCAGCAGAATGCATGATAGCAAGACCAGTAAACAGAATCCTTTTTTTGTAACCCCGATATATTTCATCTTGACACTACCTTTGTTCAATTATTTTTTTTATATGTAAGAAGAAGATTGTTGCCAATTGCGTATAAACTTAGCTTAAACTTCGAAACTGTTCGAACCTATGGTTATATAAAAAATGTCAATATCAAAAAAGAGAACCTCCGGCAGCAATGCCGGAAAAAATGAGAAATCAGTCAAGTAAGTGAATACCTGCCTGTTTTGCCTGCTCCATCAGTTCCGTATCCTTTCTCACAGAACCCGGCAGGTCATATCCAGCTGCAACAAGCCTATCTGTGACCGTCATACCAAAGAACAGCTTCAGGATATTTCCGAACTCATCAAAGACGTTCTCATACGTCGATCCGTTAGAATCTCCCTGTGCCCTTACGAGAACAGCGTTCTTCCCCACAGGTAACCTTGGTTTAAGCTCTGCATCCACAAGAGCATAGCAGCGATCCAAAAATGAGCGCATCTGTCCGGTGAACTGATCGAAATAGATAGGAGAACCAAACACAAAAGCATCCGCTTCTTCCAGCTTCTTGTAAACGTCCGTCATGTCATCCTTGAGCTTGCAATCAGCCATCACATTACAAAGCCCGCATCCCTGACAAGCCCTGAAATCCAGGTCATTGATGTAAATGGTCTCTGTTTCAGCACCCTTCTCTACTGCCCCTTCAAGCACTTTCTGTACAACTACATCCGTGTTACCGTTCTTACGCGGACTTCCTACAATAGCTAATACTTTCATCATTTCACATCCTTAGAATAAATATGGATGATGGTTATTTTTAAAGTTATCTAAAGAGTTGGAAATTTGGGGATTGTTGAGAGAAACAATCCTGATATTTTGAAGCAGGAGATGAGATAATTTTATATGCTAGAATTCAACTTAAAAGATGTGGGGTTCAGAAACATGGGGTTTGATCAAAGAATTGATTCAAGAATTGTCGAGCTAGTAAGCAAGAATCAAAAAAATATTAACATATTAGTTATTCTTTTGTTCATAATGATGGTAGGAACAATAATAGCATCAAATATTAATCCGATATATACACCTATGGGGACGCTGGGAGGGCTTATTTTTGGCCTGAATATAACATACCATATTTTCCAATGATATGATGGATTTACCCTACTTCTCTATACTTTTTTAAAATTAATGTATTATTCGAGCAAATAATTAAATTTTTAGAAAAATGGTATTTCTGTCTTTGATTCGGTTGTGCACATAACTCATACCAACTCGTAAACTTTTTACTTAATATATATACTCCGATTTTTTGTACAAGGGATTAGATTTGAATCCACAAATCCATCCAGGTCTTAATCTTAATCTCTCTTTTAATTTTGTTAAACTTAGTAAAGATATCAAGCTCAAAAACGTCGCAACTTCTCTTATTTTCATTATTTTGCCCACTTTAAGCTCGTTACTTCTAATAAAATTAAAATATAACAAGATCATTGTCATTTTCAACATCAAATATCGGAACACACCAATGCCCAACAAAAAAGAAACCGAAGAAGAGCCATGTGAGCTGACCGAAGAAGAACTTGATGAACTTCTGATCAAAACTGCAAAAAAGGAGATAAGGTCCGATTACAGACGCAGTCTCGGATGTGAGAGTAGCCGTAGATGTATGGATACGAAAAGCTCGTCCTCAAAGAAAAAGTGAGATAAGATCTCAGATTACCAGCCTTTTCTTCATCAGATTTACCGAGATCACGAAAACTATTGCGCAAACGACCAGTATCCACAGGAGATTTGTCAGCAGGAACCAGCCCGGTGTTCCGAAGGTCAGTGCCCTTATTATGATCACAACATGTGTCAGTGGCAATATTGCCAGTGCGATGTACTGGACGATCTCAGGCAGTACGTTCAGGGGGAAGAACGTTCCGCTAAAAAGGAACATCGGCGTGATGAAAAGCAGTATGGGATAATTGATGGACATTATGTTCGGGGTGACTGCCGCGATGCACATTCCAAGGGATGCGAAGAGCAGGCCTGCAAGGAAGGCGAAGGGGATAATCAGCAGTGAATGGGGAAAAGTGATCAGTCCGAACAATGCGATCACAGGAAGCATCAATGTGGCACTTATGGTGCTTCGGGTGGCACCCCACAGCAGTTCTCCGATTATAACATCCTCGATGCTTAAAGGGGTTGCAATGATGGCATCGAAGGTCTTCTGGTAGTACATCCTCACATAAGAGCCATAGCTGCACTCGAAAAAAGCACCATACATCACAGAGACCGAGATCAGTGCCGGAGCTATGAACTTTGCATAGGGCACACCGTCTATCTCCTCAATGAACAGGCCCAAACCGAAGCCCATGGCAAAAAGGTAGAGCAAAGGCTCAATGAACGGAGGCAGGAAATTCAATTTGACGTTCTTCATGAAAACATCCTTATTACGCCGCCAGACCTTGAACGCTCCAGATGTTAATTCCGGGGGTTTGAAATACATACCTATGTCCATCTTCTCACTCCCTGAGCTTCCTTCCCGTCAATTTCAGGAAAACATCTTCAAGTGTCGCAGTGCGGGCAGTGACACTTGTCAATTTACATTCCGACAAAAGATGGTCGGTTACCTCCTGCGGCTTATCAGTATATATCTGGATCTCATCCCCGAGCACCTCATAGTTTGCCTGATGAACATCAAGGCAGGAGATGATATTAGGATCATTATCGGTCTCGACTATTGCAGAGCCAATGTGTTCCTGGATGAGATCAGTGGGGCTGCCCTCAACGAGTATCTTCCCATTGTCCATGATGACAAGCCTGTCACATAATTGAGAGGCCTCTTCAAGATAATGTGTTGTGAGCACGATCGTAACACCCTGCTTTTTGAGACCTTTGAGCTTGTCCCACATCAGATGTCTTGACTGCGGGTCAAGTCCCACCGTCGGTTCATCGAGTATCAGCAACCTTGGTCTGTTTATCAGTGCCCTTGCAAGCACAAGTCGCCTTTTCAGACCACCTGAAAGCGAATCGGTCATGGTATCCCGTCTTTCTTCCAGATGCACGAACTCAAGGAGTTCGTCAACTCTTTTTTTAGCCTCATCCTCGGGGATGTCGAAGTAACGCGAGAAGATCAAAAGGTTCTCATAGACCGTAAAGTCAGGATCGAGATTGTTCTCCTGAGGAACAACGCCCATCTTGAACTTGATCTCCCGCTGATGAACGTTAACATCCATCCCAAAGACCTCCAGTGTACCCGATGTCATTGGGGAGATACACTGTATCATACGCATGGTGGTTGTCTTGCCCGCACCATTGGGTCCCAGAAAGCCGAACAGCTCCCCTTCATCAACAGAAAAAGCAACACTATCTACAGCCGTGAACTCGCCAAATTCTTTCCTGACATCCTTGCCTACGATAACTGGAGGAATGATATATCACCAATCTTTTCTTTGAATAATTATTGGATTGAGAACTGATATATGTTTTCTTATTTTTCGAACCATTTTTTGCAACAGCAAGTTCCCTTTGAGATCAGCCTAGCAAAGGCCAACGAACCAAAACACCTTTTCCATACTTGATCTTGATAAAAAGTATATCAGATACAGTGCAATGGAAATTGGGGGGTGATAGTGCTCAATTTGTTCGTTGGACTGATAGTGCTGACGAGAGCTGCATTTGGATTTTAAATTATGAACAATTAACTTCTGCTTCAGTAGAAAAATTTCAATACTTTTATAACTGTTAAAACTGTTTTTGAAATTATGCATAAACAATGGCAAGATATATTGAAATTTCTGAATGAACCGAAATGGCCTAACAGAATTACATTTTACATCTTATTTTTTGCCTGCGTTAGCTTGGCTTTTATTTTACCAATCATACTAATGTCAACCTTTTTCCCGGGCTACAGTTTCCTGCACAACGGAATGAATCACGATAATGCCCGATACATGCTCAGTGCACTGATACAGAGTCTGGCAGCAGTAGTTGCAATTGTTGTCACCCTGAGTCTGGTAGCAATCCAACTTTCAGCCCAGTCATATTCATCAAGGGTGATAGATGTATACAGAAAAACTCCTGACATCTGGATACTGATATCAATTTATACAACAAACATCTTTTTTGGATTAGCCACAATAAAGATAATTGGAACCAATACCTTACCACCAAACGGACTTTTTAGTCTTGAATTTTTTATTTTTATCGCTTATTTTATGGGATTTTTTGCTTTTATTTGTCTGATACCGTATATTTGGAACACTCTTGCATTAGTGAATCCTTCCACAGTTGTCCAACTGCTTACAAAAGACATTACTGAACAAAAAATCCTGAAAATTGTGGATAAAAGAGAGACTACACTTGATGAAAACGATCCATTGCTACCGATTATTGATATTATTACCGGCTCCATGATGAAATATGATTATGCAACTGTGAGAACCGGAGCAAATGCCATCGTGAACCTAGCGAGTAAAATATTAAGCGAGGAGCATGAAAAAGAAATTACAGAACATGTCTCTACTCATTTAAAAAGAGTTAGCATGTTAGCTCTAAAAAGAGACGATGAGGAGTCTTTTGAGATTGTAATGGATAGCTTCACCAAAATTGCAAATAATACGGTTAAAAATGGTTTGGAAGAGACAACTAAATCTCTTGTTGGAATGTTGAGACAAATTGGGGAACTTGCGCTAGCCGATCAAAACTATTTGGTTATTTTTTTAGTTGACACGCTGGAAAAACTAGGAGTGAAGACAGGAGAGAAAGAACAAAAATCTGCGACTTCCAGCGTGATTTCGGCATTAAATACTTTTAGCCAGTATGGTAGCTTTAAGGGTGTAGATTCAAGCATAATTCGTGCATTAGATAAGGTTAGTCAGAATGCAATAGACAATAAATGGTGCATGGAAACTGAAGAAATAATTCGTGCGTTGACGCATATTGAGGAAAAGGCAATACAAAATAAATCTGAGTGGGATATTGAAAGCATAATTTATGTCTCAGTGAAAATTGGCGAGAGATCAATACAAAATGATTGTAAAAATTCTGCAAATTTCGCATTATTGCTACTAGAAAAGATAGGTCGAGAAATAGTACAAAATGGGTGGGATGATACCACAGGAAATGTTGTTGATGCATTGAGTAGAATTGGGAAAAAGGCAGTAGAAAATGGATGGTACGACATAACAGAAAAAACAGATCGAGCTGTTGCCACTATCAAACAAAAACAGAATGAATTAGATGATAAACAATCAAAGTCCGCTTGAGAGAAGCGAAAAGGACTCGTACTCAAAAAATGAGATTGTATGATGGGGCTGCGGAGATTTGAACTCCAGTCGCAAGACCCCCAGCCTTGCAGGATGGACCAGGCTACCCTACAGCCCCACGGGGTCGATTAATAGTAAGCACTTTCAGTATATGATTCTTTCTGAAAAATGAAGTGAAATGGGTTAAATTAAGGCTTTAAGCCTGCTCCCATTGCTCGTATGCGTCAACGATCTCCTTTCCTTCGAGGAAGACCAGACCATGCAGTTTAGCATACTCCTTTGCATCTTCTTTTGACAATGCTCTGCCGTTGGAATCATCCAGCATCTCACAAACCACCATTGCAGGAACCACATCTGCCATCTTTGCGATGGCAATGGAAAGTTCGGTCTGGCCTTTGCGATCATGGACCAGACGATCGGCTGCACGCAAAAGAGCAACGTGACCGGGTGTCCTGAATTCAGAACCAAAACTTACATCCTCGCCTTTCATGCACCTTTCCGTGATATTCGAGAGCTCGTTAATTGTCAAGGCCCTGTCATTGTCAGGAATGCCTGTGCGTGTTTTCCTGTGGTTCACCCATATGGAAAATGAGGAACGGTTGTCGTAAGCAAGATCTCCGCCTTTCTCAACAGTGTTTCCAAGAGCAGGATTGGACCTTGCTTCATCACGAAGAACATCGGATATGAAGGGAAGGCCAAGCTTTTTTGAATTTTCACTATCAATAGCCACGCAAATAAGTCCGCCGCCATCTCTGCGCATCCAGCGCACGTCATCAGGAGTCACAGAAGAAGCGGTAATTACAAAATCGGTTTCACCCTCTCTGCTATCTGAATCGTAAATAAAGAACATTTCCCCGTTCTGTGCGGCCTTTATCGCATTCTTGATATTATCAGTGTAATTTTCGTTTGTCATAGGATCACTCACATGCACTGCGGTCTTCGATCGTAATCTTCACTTCATCCCCGTCATTCAGTTCTAAGGTCTTACGAAGATGAACAGGGGATATTATCTCCAGCAGATCGTGGGGGTAATGGCTACGTTCAGGGGTCACAACGGCTCCCCTCACTCCTTCCACCTCCACAAAATAACAATTACAGCCTCCAAAAGTGCGCTGTCCGTCAGTAAAACCGGATATCGAAATGATATTTTTCAGGCTTTTCCTTTTCAGTATGTCCGCACTGTGACTGGTAAGCCTGACATTGAGAGTACCCGGATAAGGCTTAAAACCCAGCTTTTCTTCGAACTGTGATCCGTATCCATCCTGAGCAATGTAATACTGCCCTTCCCCAAGACCCGTTATCACATTACCATAGAGCTCAACTTTATCTTCATCGCCACAGAAGATGTGCTTATAATCACTGAACTCACTCTCAAGCCATGCACGCCCCTCTTCCGTAATGGATATCATCTGGCCTTCAGGAATGATCAGGCGATCGATCAAACCCTCTTCCTCAAGCTGTTTTAGTATCCTTGCGGCTGTTTTAGAACCTGTGGAAGTGTATCTGGTGAACTCACTCGATGATATCTTTACAGGTTTCTTAAGTGCGCCCAGAAGAGCCAGATGTTTCAAAGAGTTGATGCGATGCATTTTTGGTACCTTTTTGTTATCCTGCCTCAAATATGAGATGCATCTCAAATATGAGACGCACGAAAATAAAGCTTTCGATTAATGTATAGTCATTATTCGGAATGATTTATATTATAATAAAGAGATTTGTTTTCAGGTTCCTACGAAATATATAATAACGGAACACAAACTCATGATATTGATATGATAAGAGGGCTGAATGATCAACAGATGGAACAGGGATTCGGAAAACCGTTCAGAATGTGAGGGGTGGCGTTCATACCTGTACAAATACATCTTCGAAGCCAGTACCCCTATTGGAAAATACTTTGACATAACCCTTATAATAACGATCGTTCTGAGCGTTCTAGTCGTCATGCTGGACAGTGTTCATTCAATAAGCTCAGTTCATCACCAAAAGCTCTACATGGCGGAAATAATCTTCACCATCCTTTTTACAATTGAATATTTACTGAGGATGATATGTGTAAAAAGCAAGGTCCGCTATGCCACCAGTTTCTTTGGGATCATCGATCTTCTGGCCATCGTACCAACCTATCTTAGTCTGTTCCTTCCCGGAAGCCAATACCTGCTGATAATCAGAGTGCTACGCTTGCTCAGGATATTCAGGGTGCTTAAACTTGTCCAGTACCTCTCAGAGGCCGATATGCTGGTACAGGCTCTTAAAGACAGCAGCAAAAAGATAACAGTTTTTACATTCACTGTCCTGAACCTTGTAATAATATTAGGTTCCCTGATGTATGTCATTGAAGGGGAGCAACACGGATTTACCAGTATCCCACGAAGTGTCTTCTGGGCTATAACAACACTGACAACTGTGGGATACGGTGATCTCGTGCCGGTTACGCCACTAGGACAGGCAATGGCATCCGTTGTTATGTTACTCGGTTATTCCATAATAGCGGTTCCCACTGGCATCATTACCCATTCTATTATAAACACCAGCATGGCAGCCAGACCTATAATCATATCTGAAAAAACGAAGGACGTTGCTCTTAACATAGCCTGTCACAATTGCGGATTGCAGGGGCATGATACTGATGCTTTTTTCTGCAAGAGCTGTGGCGCAAAACTATAAGAATAATATTAAATTCAACCAGTGATAAAAATGGATATATTAATTACCACGATCATCGATAGTTTAATTGTCATCGGTCTTACCGCCGGCATTCTTTTTTTTGATATTCTCATACGAAAAAGTCTCAAGATGGACCTTTCCCAAGCCGCTCCAGATCTTACAATGGCCGCATTCGCAATTCAAATATCTGTTATAGCAGCGCTTCTGATATCCGATGTCACACCCGACATTGCAGCCGATTCGATCATTCTTGTCTTTTTTGCTTTCCTTTGGGTAATGACAATATGGCAAAGCTCAAAAAGAAGAACAATGAATCACAATCTTTCGTTCACAATTGGTTCAGTAGCATTTGCGGTCTCGGCATCCCATCTCATGAACCTTTATGACCCTATCATATTCAGCGTGGTCGTAGCAATTGCAACCGTTCTGGGATATGTGGCAGCAGCCATTACAAGGAACCTCTACAACGAAAAAATAGTACGTAGATTTGAAGAAATGATGGGGAAGATCACCTCATACGACCTTATCGAAGCTTCATCAAAACACAGTGCCAGAGATGTCGATGATCCTCTTTCAGCTGCTGTTGACAGTATCAGATGTGCAATTCGGAACAATGATGAGGACATCTTCAAAAAAGGATTATACAAGATAACCATTACAGCAAAGAATCTCATGACAGGTGGTAGGGACACTACTGCCATTGCAAAACATATGAATTCCCATTTGCTCGAGATGGGCTTTATTGCGACCTCAAGAGACGAAAATGCGACAAAATGTGTTGTTCGTTCGATCGGTGTTATCGGAAAGGCCGCTTCAAATCACGGAAGCCAGGATGGAGCCGTGCAATCATTAAGATCATTGACGTCCCTTTTCGATGTTGTAAAAGGAACAGCTTCAACCCAACTAAACCAACAATTTGTAAGCTCCATAGGGGATATCATAGAAGCTGCTGCCGGATCGAGACAGGAAGAAGCGGTCGAAAAAGGGTTGTTGCTCCTCAAAGATATTGGCAACAATGCAACCTTTGCACAGGACACTTCAACCATGATAGCCGTAATAAAACAGTTGCTGGAACTGGCGAGAATATCAACAAGATATGAGCGCGCAAATTACAGTCGTCTTATAGTTCTCACAATGCGGGATATCGGTATTCGTTTTATTCAAGAAAAAACTCAGGAAGGACAGGACGGTTTCAAAAAATTGGTGGGTTCTTTGCGTAGCATGGGAAAGTTCTTCGACCAGAAAGATGCACTGGAAGTCATCCGGACAATGCAGGACCTTGGTGTGATAGCTGCACGTGATTATCGTGAAGAGGAATTGTTACATGTCATTCATGAACTGAACGATGTGGGCCTTGCTGCTCTTAAAAATGACTCTGAGGAACTGATGCAACAGACCGTTGTTTCAATGAAGGATATCTGTCTTGCTGCAATGCGTTCAGAACTTGAGGTACCTGTGAAGACCATTGCGAAACTTTTTTCCAGAATGGGAAAACAAGAACAGTTTGCCGTTATTGTCCAGGATGCTGTCATGGATATAGGCGAGCATCGCACTCATGACGATACATTCTACATCCTTTTTTTGCGAACATATGAAGGTACAGGGGAGTGAACTTTCTAAATAGAAGAGTATATGTATAATGCATTGCAAATATTTCGAATCCAAAGTGAAGTTGTTACTAATATATTTCTGTATTTATATGTAATATCTTCAAAAAGGAGAAAGCTGCATGAAAAAAATGATCACGTTGATACTAGTGTTTGTAATAGCAGTATTGAGTTCCGGATGTACGGATTCCGGAACCATGAGCAAATACGACATTTACATTCAATTGTACAACAATGATGTAGAAGAATATAATCCTGTTATAAATGAACTTATTGAAAAACAGGAAAACTACACTGCTGCATATGAAGCTTACATTAATGCATCTGATAAGGATGCGAAAGAAAATGAACTCGATGAAGCATTGGATCAACTGATAACTGCAGAGAATAATTACAGATCCACTGCAGACAATATATACAGGCATCTTAACGAATTTGAATCCTTTATAATATCCAATGAAGATACGCTTGAACGCAAAGGTGTTGACACAGTTCAGCTTAAAGCGGATATTCAAGCTTGGAAAGAAGAGATCAGATACAACCTCGACCAGTTCCAGTTGAATTTGTGAAGATGGCAGCCATCATTGCGGATGGATGGTAATTCTTTGCATTTTAACCAAAGACTACACTGTATTTTAATAGAAGATCACTCTGGACATGCTCCACTTGGGAGATTCAGGACAGTTTGCCGTTATTGTCCAGGATGCTTTCATTGATATGGGTGAGCCTCAAACCCATGATGATAATTCTACATCCTTTTTTTGTGAACTATGAAGGTACAGGTGAGTGAACTTTCTAAATGGAAGAGTATATGTATTGTAATAGTAAATCTCAAATATGGGGAAAAGAGTCATGAAGGAAAAATCTATCCGTTTAGGAAGACTACTAGCTTTAACATTAAGCGGATTCATAGCCGGATGGTCACTACGAGGATTATTATTTTACTATGGATACCAGTAATCGAAATCACTCGTTTTTTTCAATTTGGTTGTGCACCTATATTTAATGGTCAAATTCCAAATATTTGTTGATGGAAGTTTTACCAAAAGAATGAAAATCCTATGGAACTCTTTTTAAAATCGTTTTATTTTGATAACCAAAATGACAATATCTTTCAAATTCTTCCTTATAAATCTACTATCTATCGCTATGGACACAACATATATGTATTGTAATTGTATTGTAATTCATACTAAAATTCAATCATGTAGGTGTTGTAATGGAACTAAATGGAGTAGAGATCGAAGATACATTTGCAGAGGCATTCCCAATCAAAATTTCACGAATACTGATCACAGCCGCAACAAAGCGCTGGGCAACTGTTGCAGCACAGGAAGCAACAGGATTCGGAACATCAGTCATTGGATGTCCTGCTGAAGCCGGTATTGAGAAGTACGCGGATGCAAGTGAGACACCAGATGGCAGACCAGGTGTTTACATACAGTTATGCACCTTCGGATTCAAGTCACTTGAAGAACAGCTTTTATCGCGTGTCGGTCAGTGTATACTCACAGCACCAACAACCGCAGTGTTCAATGGACTTCCAGATGCTGAGAAGCAGTTCGATACTGGACGCAAGCTCAAATACTTCGCAGATGGAACAGAGTCTGAGACAGAAGTTGGCGGTCGCAAGATGCACGTTATCCCAATGATGGAGGGTGACTTCCTTGTCGAGGACACAATCGGTGCAGTAACCGCTATTGCAGGTGGTAACTTCTTCATCTTCGGTGACACACAGATGACAACACTTACCGCAGCAGAGAACGCAGTCGATGCAATCGGAGCTGTTGATGGTACCATCACACCATTCCCAGGCGGAATCGTAGCAAGCGGTTCAAAGGCAGGCGCAAACAAGTACAAGTTCCTCAAAGCAACTGCAAATGAGAAGTTCTGCCCAAGCATCAAGGACAAGGTAGAAGGCTCAGAGATCCCTGCAGACGTTAACTGTGTCTATGAGATCGTTATCAATGGTCTTGACTTCGAATCCATTGCAAAAGCAACCGAGATGGGAATCAGAGCAGCTGTTGCTGTTCCTGGTATCAAGAAGATCACCGCAGGAAACTACGGCGGAAGTCTCGGACCACACAAGTTCAACCTTCATGACCTTTTCTAAGGTCAACCATTTTTATTTTCTTTTTTTATGTCCTGTTCGTTTATAATTTCCGTTCATAATGTTCTATAATATCTATTCCTACTGATATCAGGCTGATAGTATGCAAGAATATCTACACTCCACAGAGATAATTGACTGGGAACACCCCAAAATTCAAAAGCTTGCAAAGGAGCTTGCATTGGAAGCTGAGGGTCCTGTTGAAATTACAAAAAGGTGTTTTGAATGGGTAAGGGATGAGATATATCACAGTCATGACTATTGTTTGAACCCTATCACCCTGAAAGCTTCCGAGGTCCTGGAAGCGGGAACAGGTTACTGTTATGCTAAAAGTCACCTTCTGGCAGCTTTGCTCAGGGCAAATGGAATTCCCGCCGGATTATGTTATCAACGTCTTAGCAGGGATGAGAATGGAGAACCATTTTGCCTCCATGGCCTGAATGCTGTCTATCTGCCGGACATCGGTTGGTACCGTATCGATGCCAGAGGAAACAAAAAAAGTGTGAATGCTCAATATGCTCCACCTGAAGAGATGCTCGCCTATGAGATAAAAGTAGAAGGTGAAGCCGACCTGCCGGAGATATGGGCAGACCCACTACCCGTTATAGTCGATCTTCTGACAGTATATGACAACTATGAAGATGTCTGGGAAAATCTGCCGGATATTCCATTGATTAAGCAGACGAAGAAATGACAACAATAATGAAAATAAAAAAAATTAAATGATGGTTGGATAGATCGAAAAATGATCTATCATTAAACCTTTTACAAACCTATCACTGACAGACCTGCACTGATTATATCTCTTGGATCGAGACCTGTTATCTGTACCATCACATAGACACCAAGGAAGGTCCCTATGGTACTTCCGACATTAGCAAGTGCGGCTACAAAGACAACTCTGAAGAAATTGTTCTTCTGAAGCTCTTTGAAGCTTTCAAGTTTTACCATTTCTTTCAGATCAGCGGTAGTTGGACTCCTTTGTTTAGCTTCCATAAGACCTGCAAACCATCCGGCGGCCATCATTGGATTCAGGGAGGTCAACCATGCTACAAGAAATGCAGTAATAACTGAGTATGGATGACCTTTTGCAAGAGCAGCCCCTGTCGCACTGAGAACACCGTTGATAATGAACCACCAGCCAAATGCCAAAAGCAAAAGTTCAATAGGTGTTCCTGACATGATGATCAAAATGAATGTTGCAATAGCTATTCCCACTATTCCGATACCAATTATCTTCATGAAGCTGAACCGTTTTTGAGGCAATTCCGTCAGTGAAGAAACAGGAGGTAGGGACTTCGGGTCCTTAAGGTATCTTTCAACTCCCTGCTTGTGGCCTGCACCTAATACTGCTATTATCTTCTTGTTGCCACCATTGGCAAGTCTTAAAAGATTTCCTGCAATATAGGCATCCCTTTCATCAATGAGCACGGTAGCCGCATTCGGGGAAGCTTTTCGAAGCTCATTAATAAGCGTCGTTACCATGTCCTGATCAGTAATATTATCAATATCTATATTCTTGGAGCCGCCAATTCCCAGAGCTGAAGAAACAAGTGCAACTAGCATATTGAACTTTTCAAAGATGCTCATCTTGCTCCAGAAACGCTGCAATGTAAGCTGTATATCACGGTCAACAAGCGCGACCTTGGCCCCATTGGCTTCTGCTACATCGATTGCAGTTATCATTTCAGCACCTGGCTGAACTCCCATCTCATTGCCGATCTTCTTCTGTACGTATGCCAAAAGCAGGTGCACCAGGAAGTAATAGATCTTTCCGCCACTCAGGATATCCTTTATGGGAAGGTCTGAATCTTTTACCTCCCCTTTAAGCGAATCATATCTGCCTTGGCAGAGCTCGACTGCCACAATATCCGGCTTTTCATTTTCAATAGCGCTTGTTACTTCATTGACGCTCTTCTCTGAAACATGGGCTGTACCCACGATTATTATTTCAGAAGGCTTTGCTTTGACAGGATCAACTCTTTCCGTTGAAACAAGGGAAGGTGTCTGTGAAAAAGTAGCACCTCCATTTCCGGAATAAGCTGAGCCTGAACCTATATCGTAATTATAACCAGAAGCAGCAATACGGGAATCGGTCATCAACTGACTTTCCTTTAACTGTACTTCTTTATCTATCGAACTTTCCATTGTTCACATCACTCGTTCAATAATGTCATAGTATGCATCAGATCGGTCCTGGAAAGAATACCTGCCACAGAACCATCTTCATCTATCACCAATACCCTACCGATGTTGTTTAAACTCATCAGCTTGAAAGCATCGGAAGCAGTCGCCTCTAATGGAATCGTCACTACATTATGTGTCATTAGATCGGATACCAACACACTGTAACGTTCCAGAGGTATTACCCTGCGCACATCTGTAAACGTTATAATACCTTTTAAAGTATTATGTTCCATCACTGGATAGCCCATGTGTTTTTTTTCGAACATGAATTGTGTTAGTTCATCAATTGTCATGGAAGGTTCGACAGAAATAACCTCTTTTGACATAACATCCTTAACAGATATTTTTTCAAGTATGATCGTAACAGCTGTAGATCTGTCTTCTCCGGATGCACCCATGTAAACAAATATTGCAATAAATATAAGCCAGGGATTCCAGGGGCTCGAGACCAATCCCAGAAAACCGAGAAGTAAAGCAAACATTTTACCTACAGATGCTGCTGTGTGAGTTGCCTGTATATAACTCATCTTTCTTGCAAACCATGCTCGAAGGATACGTCCTCCGTCCATTGGAAATGCCGGTAGCAGATTGAATATACCAAGAACTATGTTGATGGAACCGAGCATTTGTATGATCCTGAAAACAACATTATCTCCAAATGTAGCAAACGTATCAGCCAGAACAAAATTGAGCAGGAGCAGTGATGTACCTATAATGAAACTTACAAGAGGACCTGCAAACGCCATTTTTGCTTCCTGAGAAGGATCCCTTGGGATCTCTTCCATTGAAGAGACACCACCTATCAGGAACAAAGTGATATCTGTTATCTTAACGCCATATTTTTGTGCCAGATATGAATGCCCCAACTCGTGAAGGACCACACATACGAAAAGAAGAACTGTTGTCACAAATGCAAGCAAGTATCCTAGAGATACCGGTTGAATATCACTAAAGCCAAAAGGTGCAGGATTGGCCGCAAATATAAATGCAAAAACTGGCAGCACCAATAGGAATGTGATATGTATTTTGATAGGAATACCAATAATAGTCCCAATTTTGAAAGAATTTTGCATGACTAAATTCTCATCTTTATGATATTTAGTACTATCTGGTTGTTTTCATAATTTATATAATGGTATTTCTGTTGATGTTTACCATTGAAGGGTCTAAATTTGCCTTACAGAATACTTTCACCCCGCTTGGCTCAACTGTATATATGCTCAGATCATAGGTAGTATTATACACGGATTCCGGTGGTACACGTCTTTACAAGTTTCAAGGCTAGGTATCATCGATTCATCCCCTCATCCGTGAAAAAATAAAAAACGATATTGAAAAACGATTATTTTAAATTTTTTTACTTAACCGCTTTTGCAAGGTCCTTCAAAAATAGTTCTATCGTTTCATTTTTGATGTGAGGCATTATAACGATCCTAAGAGCACGGGGATCACGTGTAATAGATACATGCCATCCATGTTCATCAAGCAATTTTTTTCTCACAAGATCAGCTTCAGGAACATCCAATGCAACAATATTCAAAACCGGATCGATGACAGTACCTATACCTAGTTTATCTGCACCTTCAACCAATTTTTTTGTGACAGACATACAGTCTGAAACAACTTTTTTGTAACCTTCTCTTCCAAGATGTTTCATGACAGCATAAGTTGAAGCCACTGCTGCACCACTTCGAGTTCCTGTTAGTGAATATTGTTTATTGACGCTTAAATAAGGTGTGTGTATCTCAAGACATTCAAAATATTCAGGTTCTTTGAACAAGAGACCACCTGAAGGGATAGTGCTAAGAGCCATTTTATGAGGATCTATTGTCATTGAAGTTACGCCTTCAAGTTTAAAATCATATGTATAATCAAGATCCATAAAAGGAATTACAAAACCACCAAATGCTGCATCGACGTGCAAAAAAATATCTTTTTCAATAGCTATCTCTGATAATTCATTGATGGGATCAAGCTGGCCGAATTCTGTGGTACCTGCAATACCAACAAGACCAATTGTGTTTTTATCAATAAGTGAACTTACAGAATCCAGGTCAACTTTAAGCAAATTATCAAGAGAAGCTTTTCTAATCTCGATACCTGAAAGGTTTGCAACTTTATCGAATGAAAAATGAGCTGATTGAGGCATTATGATATTAGCCTTTGAAATATCACGCCGAAAATTTGTCATTGACCTTATTGCTTGTATATTAGATTCGGTTCCTCCGGTTGTTATATACCCAGCTTTTTCAGGAGAATTTTTGTGATGCAACATTTCTCCAAACATACCAAGAACTTGTCTTTCAAGATCGAATGTACCAGGGAAAAGACCTGGATCTCCCATATTTGACTCTATGAATTGTGTATGTGCTAAAACTGCAATTTCATGTGGATAAGTACACATTGAACTTAGAACACGCTCATAACTTGTATCAGCGGATTTGGCTTTTTTAAGAAATGCTAATATTTCTTCTTTTGTTTTGCCGTTTTCTTCCATGAATTCTCAAGCTAATTACATACAACCTGTTTAAAATGATTGTGTTAAAATGTTCAAAAAATAGAGATGAATATAGTTAATTCATAGATGAAGTTCTAAAATTTCGAATTTATTAATTCTTACGAATAACATTTTAATTTTATTAAAGTTATGATGAACAAAATAAAGAACACAAAAAATATTAAATTAAATTATGGAACAAAATTTCAGGAAATAATTATGTGGCTTTATTTTAATGTTTAAATTTTTACAGAATTTTACTAAACTTAAACTTGAGGAACTCTAGGGGTCACCCCATTGTTTCGACTGGAACATTTTAGTCAATTTTGGGAATTTGTTTCTAAACTTCTGGAAAGGTTTATTAACTATTAATTATATCTTTACAACACCTTCTTTTTTTAGTATTATAAAAAATATATCTCTTATTTTTTTTCTGCACTCCAGTCGAAACCATAGGGTCACTGTTCTTTATATAGTTTCCAAGGGAAACAAAGGGGTCTACTTCCAGAAGAAGTCTTTTTAACGTTTTTTGTTATAAAGCAGTTAATAAAAATTTTTTTAAAATAATTCGCTTGAACTTGTTCTACAAATTATATAGATAATTTTATAATAAATTCCAGCCGAAACAAGGGGGTTTTAACCATAAATCTTAATAAGGTCCACTTCCATTGCATCAACTGGAAATAATAAAGTTCACAAATTTTGGTTTTAAGATTTTAAAAAGTAATTTGTAATGCTCTGAAAAAATGGTATCTAAAGGTTTATTATGATAATATTATGGGGTCATAAAAGAAAATCTTTGTTTGTAACTCTTTTTCTGCATTATTTATATTGTTTTTTGGTCTTAAGTTCATAAAAAAGTTTTAAGACAAAAGTAATATCTTGAAAATTTAAATCGTTATTAATACATTAAAGGTATCTGAAAAAATTCCATTTAACATTCACTAAAAATTGGATTGTTTATTATGATCTTGTCGTTAGAATAAATGTTGTTTCATAATTATTATTAATAAGTCTAAACTTATTGGAAGGTTCAAAATATGGAGAATAAATCATTAGGTGGATTATTTGAAGATTTATTGCAGAGTGAATCACTCTTTAAAAATAAGGAAGTTTTGAGACCTTCTTACACACCTGCCTCACTACCTCACAGAACCGAACAGGTAAACAATCTTGCTACTATCCTTGTTTCTGCACTTAGGGGAGATACTCCATCAAATATTTTGATTTACGGGAAAACAGGTACAGGTAAAACAGCTGTTGCACGATATGTTGGTATCGAACTAGAGAGGAAAAGTGAAGATCTGGATGTTCCATGTTCTGTACTCTATCTTAATTGTGAGGTTATCGATACACAATATAGGTTATTGGCAAATCTTGCTAAGCAGTTTGGTGAAGATATTCCAATGACAGGATGGCCTACCGATCAAGTATTTTCAAAATTCAAAGAAGCGATCGATTCTAAAAAGCAGGTTATAATGATCATTCTGGATGAGATCGATAAACTTGTGAAAAAGGGAGATGATGTTCTTTACAATCTTTCTCGTATAAACACCGATCTTAAAAATGCAAAGCTCAGTATGATAGGTATATCAAATGACCTCAAATTTACAGATTTTCTCGATCCAAGGGTAAAAAGTTCACTTGGAGAAGAAGAGATTATTTTCCCACCATACGATGCTGAACAGATAAGCGATATCCTAAAACAAAGAGCAGCTATTGCATACAAGGATGATGTTCTTGACGAAATGGTCATTCCTTTGTGTTCTGCTTTTGCAGCACAGGAACATGGTGATGCAAGACGTGCACTGGATCTTCTAAGAGTCGCAGGTGAGCTTGCTGAACGTGATAACCAGGGTCATGTAGCGGAAGAGAATGTCAGAAGAGCTCAGGAAAAGATCGAGATCGATCGTGTCGTTGAAGTGGTCAGGACACTTCCGACACAATCAAAACTGTCCCTTTATAGTGTAATGGTCCTGAGGGATAACGGACACAGAAATGTTACTACAGGAGAGGTCTACAACGTTTACCGTCAGTTATGTTTAAGTGTAGATATGGATATCCTGACACAAAGAAGGGTCACTGATCTTATATCTGAACTGGATATGCTTGGTATTCTCAATGCAGTCGTAGTCAGTAAAGGACGTTATGGAAGGACAAAGGAAATAGTATTGAGTGTTCCTATCGAAAGTACCAGGCGTGTTCTTCTGGAAGATTACAGGTTAGGAATGCTTGCAGACTTCAAACCAGTGATCACAGCACAGATGCATCTGTGATGCATCAATTTTTAATTTGTTGTAAAAAAAGTGAAAAAATATAAGGATATTTAGGATATGAGCAGTCTCAGATGACCCAGATATGGTATTCTGAACTGTGCTGTTCCTATTATCCATTCTTCTTTAATAGGTTCATTATAGCTTATCTGGCCTTGCTGATCAAAATAGATGTTCGTTCTTATATTGTCACCTTTTGTGATATAACCACTGTGAGGAGCAGCAGGACCGTTAATCCACATAGGTTCTCCCTCTTCTACATAGTACATAGCCCGATGTATGATAGGTGTAACTCCTTCCTGACCATAAGGGCGGTATAGAATAACATCACCCTGCATTTTAAATGAAATATGTTCTGTAGAAGTATCCTGATTGGTTATTATCTGTGTCCGATCAATACTTTTTATGAAAATAATGTCACCTATCTGCATATGTGGTTCCATGCTGCCGGATTCAACCGCAACCATAGGTGTCCACATTCCAAAAACGATCTGTGAGATCACTGCAAAAGCCAGTACAGCCAGAAGTACGGATGCAAGATCTCTTGTAATAGAGATCCAGAAATTCTCACTTGTTCTAAATGTGTGAAATGATTCTTGTAAGGTCATATTGATCCAAAAGAAGAAAGTATCTGATTGGTTAAAAGAATATTGTATTTAGGCCTTATCTATTATCTTCGTACGTAGCATTTTTATTTGTAGGAATGCTTTTGTTACCACGACTCAAATTTTGCTCATGGATATTCGTAGTTTCGTCAACTTCGATCTGAGCTTCAATTTCAGTTCTATCATTTCATTTCAGGCCATATTATGAAAGAGATCAAGGCGCAGGAAGTTTTTTTGGAAGCGGGTTATCAGATAAGCCCTAAAGCTGTGGAAATGATCACCTCACATAGTGCACCAAATGACCTTATTTCCTATATACTCGAAAATGTGGATGAATCCCTTTTTGTCATTGAAGCTGAACATATTGATATTGAGAGTTTTGAAAAAGAATATCCGGACCTTCCAAAGGAATGTCTTGATGAGGTACCGTGTTCCAATGATACTTCAACATCTCAAGTATCCTCAGTTCCTTCGACCCGATCTTCTGCACGGTCTTCAATATCCTCAACACCTTCTCCAACATCATCTTCAGCCACTTTACGAGATGAAAGATGTTTTAGTGACTCCAACGAGCAGGTGAACAATATCAATATCATGTCTGACATTACAGATATGTCGACCTGTGTTGGTGAGTACATGGAATTTGTCCAGTATTTCAGGAACCGTTACACTAAACTGAGTAATATCATACGTGGAAGGGTCACCGCCCGACCTATTGAAAGCCTTAACAAGAACCGGAAACAAAGTAGCGGCATAAAGCGTGGAGGCGGTGGGGATTATAATGAGGCATCTATCATAGGGATGGTGTCTGAGATAAGGACCACTGCCAATGGTCACAAGATGCTACAATTGGAAGACCCCACAGGTTCATTTCCGGTGCTGGTGCATCAGGCGGAAAAGGACCTGTTCGAGGAAGCGAGCAAACTCGTTCTCGATGAGGTCATCGGTATAACCGGCTCAATGACCAATGATGGTAGTCTTCTGATCGCGAAAAAGCTGGTATTTCCAGACCTTCCCAATATCCCTAACAGGAGAGAAGGTACCTGGGGCAAAGCGATCTTCACATCAGATATCCATGTAGGTAGCTCTACTTTTCTTGAGGAAGAGTGGTGCGGTTTTCTTGATTTCCTTAATGGCAGGACCGATAATGAGCAGCTGAAAAAAATGTCTGAGGAAATACGTTTTCTTGTGGTTGCAGGTGATCTTGTTGATGGTATTGGCATATTCCCGGGACAGGAACATGAGCTTGATATACTTGATGTTTATGACCAGTATAGAAAAGCTGCTGAGTATTTCGATCAGGTACCTGAACATATAAAGATTATCATTTCTCCCGGTAACCACGATGCGGTCAGGCAGGCAGAACCCCAGCCACGTTTTCCGGAGCGTATCACTTCCCTTTTTTCTGACAGGATAACGTTTGTGGGAAATCCTGCACTTGTCGACCTTGATGGTGTCAAGGTCCTGATGTATCATGGACGTTCCATAGATGATCTGGTAGCATCTGTTCCGGGAGTTTCCTATCAGGAACCTGAAAAAGCTATGGCGGAAATGGTAAAAAGAAGACATCTTTCCCCAATATATGGGAGCAGGGTTTCCATTGCACCGGAAAAACAGGACCATTTCGTCATTGACCCGGTACCCGATATACTGCATTGTGGTCATGTACATACTATTGGTGTTGGCAATTACAAGAGTGTCCTTCTTATAAATTCAGGCACATGGCAGTCTCAAACAGAGTTCCAGAAAAGGGTTAATTTAATGCCTACTCCTGCAAAGGTTCCGGTGGTGGACCTATCTACTCTCAGGACAACCCTTCTTCAGTTCTAATAATTTTATTAGAATATATGAGGAAAAATTTAAGCTATCTTTCTATTTCCGATTACTATATATACTGCAAAAAGGAAGTATGCATCAAATGTCTTTAAAAGATAAGGAAGATCTGATGGTCCTTCCTGAGATAACTGATTTTGAAAGTTTGCTAAAAAAGCAAAAGTACAGTCTTGCAGGCACTCATTCAGCTGTTAAGACATGTCTTTGGCTTAGCCGTTCAATAAAAGATCAAGGTGACTGTTATAAGTCAAAGTTCTATGGCATAACCTCTCATTGTTGTTTACAAATGACACCCACACTGAGATGCAATCAGCGTTGTTTACATTGCTGGAGGCCTACTGAGGTCGAAGTATCTCTTCCAAATAATTGGGATTCTCCAGTGGAAATAGTGGGGTCATCAATAAAGGCCCAGCGAAAATTGATCACAGGATTTGGACATTCAGCACCAAGAGAGCGCTGGATAGAAGCCAATGAACCAAAACATGTCGCTATCTCTCTTTCAGGTGAACCTACATTGTATCCGTATCTTCCTGAACTTGTAGAAGAGTATGAAAGCCAGGGATTCAGTACATTTGTTGTAAGTAATGGTACTGTTCCTGAAATGATGGAAAGGATAGAACCTTCACAGCTTTACATGAGCCTGGATGCGCCTGACAAAGAGACGTATGAAAAGGTTTGTTTACCGAAATCTCCCGCACTGTGGGATAAGATCAACAGGTCTCTTGAGATCCTTGGAACAAAAAGCAACAGGAAGGCTATTCGCATAACACTTGTCAAAGGTGTGAATATGTTTGACGCGGCAGGTTATGCCCGACTTATTGAAAAGGCAGACCCGGATTACATTGAGGTCAAGGCGTATATGCATCTGGGCTATTCTAGAGGCCGTCTTCCACGTGAAGCCATGCCTGCACACGATGAGGTTCTGGAATTTGCAAAAGAGATCGCTGGTCACATTGGATACAGTGTTGCAGATGATGTGGAAGTTAGCCGTATAGTTCTGCTCTCGAAAGACGGAAAAGTTTCAGATCTTGAGTAAAATTCAGACAAAGGTTATGTAACCAGTCATAACCTATATTTATATCCTTGTTCACATAGGTACACCTGTATAGCTAATAGCATCAATGTTCAATGTAGAACATAATCATCAGGTTGCAAGCTGCAACTATAATTCCGATTGATCCTAATTATGGAGTATTCCTACAATGGCTGAACAATCTTCACATCAGAAATACGAGTTTAAAAAGAAACTGGAATCGTTAAGGGGAAAAAAAGGTCGTGGTACCGAACTTATTTCTCTGTACATACCTCCTGATAAACAGATCTCAGATGTTGTATCACAGCTTAGGAACGAACATAGCCAGGCTTCCAATATCAAATCCAAGCTCACCAAGACCAATGTGCAGGGAGCCATCGATTCTATTATGTCAAGGCTCAGGTATGGTACAGTTCCGGAGAACGGGATCGTATATTTTACTGGTGCGGTAGATGTTGGTGCGAACAAGACCAACATGGAGACCACCATTGTTGAGCCACCACAACCCATTATCACTTACAGATATCACTGCGATTCCTCCTTTTTCCTTACCCCATTGGAAGAGATGTTGAAGGAAGCAAAGACCTATGGTCTGCTTGTATTGGACAGGCGTGAAGCTACGGTAGGACTTCTCACAGGTAAACAGATAGAAGCATTCCGAAAACTTACTTCCACTGTACCCGGGAAACAGAGAAAAGGTGGTCAGAGTGCTCACAGGTTCCAGCAATTGAGACTTATTGCCATACATGATTTCTACAAACGCATTGGAGATGCTGCAAGTGAGGTCTTCCTTGCAGTGGACCAGAAAGATTTCGAAGGCGTGCTTATAGGTGGTCCGTCACCCACAAAGGAAGAGTTCGAATCAGGTAATTTCTTCCACCATGAGATCGAGAAGAAGGTCCTTGGGCTTTTTGATGTCGCATACACCGATGAATCCGGTCTTCCCGAACTCGTGAATGCTGCGGGCGAGAGACTTGAAGACCTTGATCTCATGGTTGAAAAGAAGCTGATGCAACAGTTCTTCAGGGAATTGGTATCAGATTCCGGCAAAGCGACCTATGGTGAGGATAATGTTCGTGAGAACCTAATAATAGGTGCTGTGGACATATTGCTGATATCCGAGGACCTCAGAGCTGTAAGGGAAACTGTCAAGTGTACTTCTTGTGATTATGAGAAGAAGACCAGCCGTGATTTCAAGCCCGGGGACAGCAGTTCTCCTACTGGCAACTGCCCGAAATGTGGTTCTTATCTTGAGATCACTGAAAAGGTGGATGTCGTTGATCAACTGTCTGAGATATGTGACCAAATGGGCACAAGGGTGGAGTTCATATCCACTGATTTCGAGGAAGGTTCACAACTGTTGAAAGCTTTTGGCGGCGTTGTAGCGATATTGCGCTTCAACACAGGTATCTGAGTTAATTAAAGGTGATCATCTTGTTTTTGAATTTTATAGATCAGGTTACAAGTATACTGAACGATGCTGTCAGGTCAGCAGGTTTTGAAGCAGACGATATGGAGCTTGGTCCTTCACAGCACGCAGACCTATCTTCAAGAATAGCATTCAGGTTAGCTTCTGTTGCAAAGCAGAGCCCGAAGGATGTTGCTGAGAAGATAGCAGGCGAAATTGTGATACCTAAAGACTCTTTCGTAGAGAAAGTTGAGGCATTGGGCCCCTATTTGAATATCTGGGCAAGCCGTAATTTCATTGAGGGCACAGTTCTGGCGATAAGGGAGCAAAAGGAAGCCTTTGGGGGCAATTTCTCTGAGGGCAGGATATTGCTCGAGCACACTTCAGCCAATCCTAATGGTCCGCTCCATGTGGGTCACATAAGGAATTCAATAATCGGTGATACTCTCGGGCGTATTCTCAAACGTGCAGGGTATGATGTGGAACTTCAATATTACGTTAATGATATGGGTCGTCAGATAGCAATAGTCTCCTGGGCCCTTGGCCATTTCGAGTTTGATGAGAGCTCCAAGCCTGACCATGCCATTGCGGATGTTTATATAAAAGCAAATGCGGAGCTCAATGCTCATCCTGAAAAGGTCGCTGAGATCGACAAGCTCATGCAGCTTGTTGAAAAAGGGGATGCAGCTACCATCGAAACTTTCGATAAGGCTGTCGGTCTGGCAGTTTCCGGCATCAAGGAAACGCTCAAGAAGATGAATGTGGCACATGACGAGTTCCCGAAGGAATCCAGTTTCATCAGGTCCGGCGATGTTTCAAGGATAGTTGAAGAGATAAAGGCCACAGGTCGCACAGAGATCGACAACGGTGCACTTGTTGTAGATCTTAAGGACTACGGATTTGAAAAGACACTGGTGATACAGCGTACGGACGGCACATCCCTTTACACCACACGTGATCTTGCATATCATGAATGGAAAGGCGAACGTGCGGACAGGATCATCGATGTGTTCGGAGCAGACCATAAATTGATATCCGGTCAGCTCAAGGCCACACTCAATGCAATAGGCAAGAAAGAGCCTGAATTCGTTATCTTTGAATTCGTATCCCTTCCGGAAGGCTCAATGAGCACAAGAAGTGGTAAGTTCATCAGTGCTGATGAACTACTGGACCAGATAAAGACACAGGCGTATAAAGAAGTGGACAAGCGCCGCCCGGAGATGCCTGATGATTTCAAGGCAGATGTGGCTGAGATCGTGGGAATTGGTGCGGTGAGATACGATATCGTAAAAGTATCACCTGAAAAATCCACAGTGTTCGACTGGAAAGAAGCCCTTGACTTTGAAAAACAGGGTGGGCCATTTATTCAGTACTCACATGCACGTGCATGTAGCATTCTCCAGAAAGCTAAGGATGAAGGTCTTTGGAAGCCGGAAGAACCTATCAATGTTGCTCTTCTTGTGGAAGATTCTGAAGTTTCTCTCATTAAGAAAATGGCAATGTTCGACAACATGCTCGATCAATGTGCAAAAGAGCTCAGACCTCACACGTTCGCTATCTATGCAAGAGAACTTGCCGATGCGTTCAACCAGTTCTACCGCTTTGTATCTGTCTTGAATGCAGAGGATGAACAATTACGTTCAAGCCGTATTGCTCTGGTGGATTGTGCAAGAATGGTTCTTGCCAATACTCTGGACACTCTTGGATTGGGCGCACCTGAATCCATGTAAGTATTGCAGGAATGGATGTAGATCAACAAAAATGAGATAGACGGAGAATGAAGAATGGAATTATATTTGTACATTCTCCTGTATCTGTTTTTAGTGAACACATACTCTTTCTGGCTTATGTTCTCTGACAAGAGAAAGGCTATCAAGGACAAGTACAGGATACCTGAAAAGAAGCTGTTCAGGTGGGCTATACTTGGAGGTAGTATTGGTTCTATCCTTGGTATGGAAGCCTTCAGGCACAAAACGAGACATCCGACCTTTAAGATAGGTATGCCTCTGATATTGATAGTGGAAGGTTACCTTTTTGTTGAGTATGTTCTTCCATTTTTGACATGAGCCTCTGTGATCCAAAAAGTGTTTTATAAAAAAAGAAGTTGATTACTTAATAATGAAGATACGCATTGAAACTCCTAAGTTCAGTTTTTTCAAGTACCATAAAGTGGGAGATGAATACAAAAGAGTGTTCTTTTCCCCTATACCTACGATATTCAATTATGGATTTATTGAAGATACAGTAGGTGCTGATGGGATGGAGGAAGATGCCATCGTTCTTGGTCCACTTCTTGTTCAGGGAACTCTTGTCAGACTTGACAATGCAGATGGTGTTGTGAAGTTCGTGGATGATTCTCTAAGAGATGATAAAAAACTGTTCTTTTCCGGCAGCAGTACATATTCTTCCATGCTTTTCAGGACATATTTCAGAACATACGCATTGTTCAAGCGTTTTCGCTATCTGATATTTGAAAGAAGGCTTGCAGAGTGCAGATTTGAAGGCATTGAACTGTTCGATAAGGTCTAATAGCACTGATAATGCCGATATATAAAATAAGTAAAGACTAAAGAACATATCGAAGTATAAAAAAGTGAAAAAGATTAAGGGAGCAAGTTTCCCCCTCAAAGAATATCAATGGTCTGAAGATTCTTTATTTTGTTGCTAAAAGGTATGCCTTCCTGTTTGAGATGCTCCTTTATCGTGGTTTCAACGATCTTCACAAGTTCTTCCTTTTCCACATTCGTAACTGCTGAAAGGAACTTCAGGGTGCAATCCTTGCCTTTTGTTTCAAAGAACTCTATATTGGGTACACTTTCGGAAGATGTGATACTGGCTTTCATGAGGGTTTCAGGGTACTCCAGTGCCATCTTGATGTGACCAACAAAATCCGGATTGAGCTTTTTGATCTGTTCGCCAATGGAAGTTAGAACAGCGATGGCATATTTTTCTGCCTTTTGAGCTTCCAGTTCGCAGTCCTTGATCGTAAGTTCGCCGGAATAGGAGCTCACTTCGGAAGCTTCAATGGAATTTATGCTCTCCCTTACTTCCCTTTCCTTGCTCTGACCTGCCAGCAGGTCTATGAGCCTCTGGAACTTTTCATCGGCTTCCTTTGCAGAGAACTCGATAACTTCTGCTTCGGGATTGAGCCCTTCCAGGAAATTCCTGACCTCTGCGATCTTCTCTTTCTCTGCTATATCGACCTTGTTGATACAGAGGATATCGGCATCTTCTATCTGTGTCTGAATGAACTTGGGTGTCTGCTTTATTTCCGTATTGAACCTTGTTCCATCCACAATGTTGACGATAGGTGCAAAGCTTAAGTTCTCGATCTTCATCAGTGCAATATCGTCCTTTATCTGTCTTGGGAAAGCGATACCTGTAGGTTCGATGATAATGACATCCGGATGGAATTCATCGGAAAGGTTGCTCAAAGTGTATTCCATGCTTATCTTGAGCGTGCAGCAGATACACCCGCTTGTGAGTTCTTCCGTAACGATACCGGTACTTGAAAGGGTATCACCGTCAAGGCCTATCTCGCCTATCTCGTTCACTATTATTGCTATCTTGTGTCCTGTATCGCTAAGATGTTTTCCAAGCTTCAACAGAGTAGTGGTTTTGCCGCTTCCGAGAAAGCCGCCTATTATCATTATTTTCAATTATTTCACCAGCGGGAAAATGATACATTTTAAAAGATAATTGTTTAAGATCAAGACTGGCTTTAAACTTGTGAGTCTTTACTTATAAATCTTGCAGATATCCGGAGAGATAGGAGATGATATTCTCATTTCGCTACTATTATAAATGATACTTACAGTAGAGTAGCTATGACAGACCTGATCTTTGATGATATTGGAAGTTTTCCGTTACCGGAAGGTGTAACGAAAGAGTGGATGGCGAACGCCTTCTCAAAAAGGGATAGTGATGAGCAGCTCTTCAATATCATAGGATCAGCATTCAAACAGAAATTAGATGCAGGTGTGCAGGTCGCAACATATCCGCAGTTCCAGGACATGAACGAGCAGTTCCTGTCCATAATCAAGGACCCGGAGTGTGTGGAAGAGCCTTTCAAGGTCAAAGAGGACAGTGCGCGCATCCTCGAGCTTGATATTTTGGAGAAGACTGCCGCACAATACAAAGAGGAGACAGGCGACAAGCCGGATGTCCGCGTGTGCGTGACAGGTCCTCTTGAGCTTTATCTCAAGGATTTCGGGGGAACCCAATATACCGACATCCTGGATACGCTTGCAGTCAGCATTGATCGTTTTATCAGTAAGGCCATCAAGTCCGCAAAGAACTTCAACATCAGAACGGTGTCCATCGATGAGCCAAGTATAGGTATCAATCCACAGGTAATGTTCGAAGATGCTGAACTGGTGAAAGCTTTGAGCCTTTCTACCGCCTATGCAGGCAAACAGGATGTAGATGTAGAGATCCATTTACATTCACCATTGCATTACAAGATCGCATGTGACACTCCGAGTATCAATGTAATAGGTGTGGAATCAGCAGCCAATCCTTCCTATCTTGACCTTATAGACAAAAAAGTGCTTGAAGACACGGATTCTTTCCTTCGTGTAGGTATCGCAAGGACCGATATTTTCAATCTTGCTTCCGTTCTGAACGAGAAATACAATACAAATGTCTGGAAAGACACCCAGTATCTGCCTGAGATCGTAACAGAAATGGAAACCCCGGAGATCATTGCAAAACGCCTTGAAAATGCCCATTCCATATTTGGGGACCGCATAAAATATGTTGGTCCGGACTGTGGAGTTGGCTCATGGCCTACACAGGAGATCGCCTGTCAGTTGCTGAGCAATGTTGAAGAAGGTATCAGTATTTTCCAGAACAAGCATTTGTCCTAAACGAAAAAAAGTGCAGGAGCATGCAGCTACCTGCAAAAATGTTGATATCTTCATTGAAGGCAGTCAGTGACAATTTTTATTTGTTTGATCCATCTATTGTAAACAGTAACTTATTAATGTAATTAAATACTAATTTAGTTATTAATTAACGACGAGTTTAACATATTGACAATTTGGGTTATAATAATTTATTATTAATTGGGGTTTATTTATGAGAATACCATCTGGAATTGAAGGTTTGGACGAAATAATTCAGGGCGGACTTGTTACTGATCGTGTTTATCTTTTGAGTGGACCTCCTGGAGGCGGAAAGACTACCTTTGGTATGCAATTTCTTGCACAAGGAGCTACCTTTGGAGAAGTCGGTCTTTATGTGACACTTCTCGAAAGCCCGCAGAATGTCATCAATGATATGTCTAATTATGCAATGAACGTGGCAACTCTAATAAAGATGAAAAAGCTGCTTTTCGCTGACCTTGGTCCAAGAATGGAATACGGTTACATTGATGAGCTTCATGAGGTCATCAACTCGGACTATGAAGTAGGTTATTCATCTGTCGAAGGGGAAGCACCATCACCAGCTATGGTCTTCAAGGAAATTGCAGCATATGTTTCAGAGTATAATGTAAAGAGACTTGTAATAGATTCAATGTCAGCCATACGCTTTAGTACAAAAGATCACTCCCTGGAAGAAAAGGAAATGGGACGCTTCATCAGGAATCTTAAGAACCTTGGGTGTACGACGATCATTCTTTCTGAAATGACCGATCCTAATGCCTATTCTACTGAACAGTTTGCAGCGCATGGTGTGTTATTCCTTCATAATTTCCTTTATGGAAAGAGAATGACCCGGGCATTACAGGTCATTAAGATGCGTGGTACAAAACATCATTGTGATATGATGGAAGTTGAATTCACTGATAAGGGTCTGGCTGTAAGATCTGTTCTTGTATAAAGAGTGCTGAAAATGGATCTTTTAAAAAATAGGAAGGACAAACTTACACTTGCTGAGCTTAAGAAAGCCGAGCTTGAAGATAAATCTTATAACCTTGGATTAGAGGTAGGCTATAACAAACACTCCGAGATCGGCTGGGTCAAGGAGAACCTGGTGAAGCTGGAAACCCTTTCAAAAAGCCTTGGTCTTGGAGATGTTATCTCTGCTCAATACCTTTATGGTAAACAGCAAGGGGCTCTTGCCAGAGAGAAAGGGCTTAAGATCGATGCTTTTCAGAAAGCAGAACAGAATGAAGGAACTTCTGCAACAATAGATCTGATCGCCGGACCAAAAAAAGAGTTTGATACAGGATTTCGAGACCATTCTTCAAACGATGAATTGTTCGGCTATGTTGACCGCCATAAATTCCTTAGTACTCCTGAATGTACTTCCTTGACAAAAGCTATTGACCGCCCTACGAGCATGGATGGTTTCAAACCATTGAGGCTGAAAAAATAAAAGTAGCAAAGATCTGACACACTATGCCTCATCTTTCAGAAGAACTCATAGCTCCCTGTGGCATGAACTGTGGGACATGCATTGCTTTTTTTGGTCATACGATGAGTGGGGGCAAAAGAAAAAAGAGATGCCAAGGGTGCAGAGCAGAAAACAAAAGTTGTGCTTTTCTAAAAAAGAAATGTAAAAAATTAGATAAGAACAATATAAATTATTGTTATGAGTGCGAGTCCTTCCCTTGCGAGCACCTCAAAATACTTGATGAGCATTACCGTAAAAGGTACAATATCAGCCTGATAGACAATCTCATCTCCATCAAAGAGAAGGGCATGGACTTTTTTTTAAGATCACAGGAAGACGAATGGAAATGTCCGGAATGTGGTGAAATAATGTGTTGTCATAATTACACATGTTTCAACTGCGGTTTCAAGAGACCAAAGAACTGAAACTGCGAATTAATGGAAAGAACAGTTGTTAAAAAAAGAAATGTGGTTTTAGGCTATGTAGCCATATCCCACAAATCTCTGTTTATCATCCAGATTACAGATTATGAACCTGTCAGATCCATTGTAAGCCAGTAATCTCGATCCTGAGAGAGTAAGCACACATTCAGCATCTGTTGCAGTCCTCTCAACTTCCTCTCCGTTGACGAGGATCTTTTCAATTCGCATTGGGGCTGACTGCAAACCTACGAAGATATGAGGGACATCTCCTACTGCAAAGCCCTTTGAGAAGGGTGTGAAATGACATTTGAGTGTAAGGTCCTCTGTAACTTCTTCCTTTTGTGAGAGTACAAAACCTCTCTCAACATCCTTTGATTGCACGTTCTTGAGTGCAAGTCCAACTCTTGCACCTGCTGGTGCACTCTTTGCATCTACATCATGCAGCTGAATGGAACGGATCTCTATCTGCTTATCACTTGGGAAAGCTATCAGTTTATCCTTTGCATTGATGGTTCCCTGGTCCACAACACCAAGAACAACACATCCGATACCAGTAACATTGAAGGTCTGGTCGACGACCACACGTGCTGGAAGCTCGTTCAATTCTTCAAGCTCTTTATCGACAACCTCGCCAAGATCGAATATCATTTCCTTGAGCTCTTCCATTCCCTCAAAGGATGTTGTGGAAACAGAAATATATTCCCAGTTCTCAAGAGCTGTTCCTGTTGTTAATTTCGTTATCTTCTCCTTCAGTTCATCAATGGCAAAAGGATAGCTTGTATCTGATTTTGTCAGAACGATGATGCCGTGCTTATAGCCCAGAAGGTCGAGTGCAATGATACACTCTCCTGAATAAAGATCAAGTCCTTCAGGAGGTATGCACAGAACTGCAATGTCCGAAAGGTTTAAACCAGCCATCATCGGCTTGATAGCTGTAGGATATCCTGTTGCATCGATAGTTGTCAGAACTTTTCCGCTCTTGGCAAAATCGTACATTGTAAAATCTGCTACGGTTCCCTTCTTCCCTAATTTTGCAGCAAGGGTTGTCTTTCCGCTTTTTTCGCTTCCGATGATAGTTATTTTTGTCATATATTATCACACTTTTTGTGTACACAAATACTTATTGTGATATATGCTTTTTTGAGCTTACCATGTTTCTCCCTTCCACATGGAAAGCGTCTTATCATTGGTACTCTTGTTCAGCTTCCTGATCTTGACAATAAATTCATCACCTGCCACTTCCGGTTCACTGAAAATGGCTTCCATGCCTTGCCGTCTTAAATATTCCTTGAACTTTGAAACGGTCTCAAGGCTTGATACCTTCATCTGAACTTCATCGGCTATACGGACACCATTTCCTATATTGATGATCGAATCTATCATGGGGTATAGTATGCTTCTGCCAAGTTGCAGGCAGCGCTTGTCTATATCATCCCCTGTCTCTTTCCACTCAACTGCTTGAAAACCTTCGCGCACTACCCTGGAGAACAGATAGTCCCTGCCGACGTCATTGTAGAACTTGAAAGCATGTTTCAGGTCTGCACAATTGCTTTGCGAACAGGTATATTTTAAAGGTGCTATCTCCATCATGGGATCTTTGATAACAACGCCTTCGTGTTCTATCTTCCCAAGTTCCCTGATGATCTCACTTATCCTTAAGGGAGCTTCTTCCTTTGGGAATTCGCCAAAGAGCCTGACCTGTGTGAATCCGTATTCCTCTGCAAGCTGCCTTCGCTCATGAAGCGGAAGAGGAATGCCAGTATGTTTATGTCTGATATCGAAAACGAAAAGTTCAAGGGATTTGACATTGTATATCTTCTTTGGGATATAAGGATTGTCAGGACCCACCATCTCGCCGTGGAGTACAAGTTCCGGATGTTCTTCAAAAAAATCAATATCCAAAAACTTCTGTGCTCTTTCAGTAGAGTAAGGGCAGACATAACCTCCGCGGGTTATGGCAATGATCTTCCCGTCAACTGTAACGATGCGCACATTAAAACCGTTCATCTTCTCTTCGACACAGACTGTTTCGACATCAGAAAAGTGAGCTTCTATAGCAGGTTTTAACAGCATGGCCCGGTGTATCTTTGGAAATCCCATTATAAGTTCAAAACAGCCGTTCTTTTGCTACAGAACTGATCCGCTGTCAATATGAGAAATAGATGTATCAAAACGAAAAAGATGCTGATGTTCTCCCCAGAGCTGCAAAAGCTCACGCTTTTGTAATAATTTCTGGAGTTTGGAAAAGGGCAGGTCCAGATAATCTGCAGCTGCCCTCACATCCAATCTGATACGATCAGCATCATCAGGTCTCATTCTTTCACTGTGCAAACGCACTAATAATGTTTCTTCTTGTAATGAAACCTACCATATCTCCTTCAAGGTTCATTACCGGCAAACCACCGATCTTTTCCTTGAGCATCATCGCTGTAACATCCGACATCAGAGTGTTGGATTGTACGGTCTTGACACCTCTTTTCATAATATCTTCGACAATGAGGTTCTTAATACGCGAATCTTGCTGATTTCCAGAAACAATATCCCTGAAAGCACGCATTGACTTAGCGATGTCCTGTTCAGTGACAATACCTACAAGTTTGCCATCCTCAATAACAGGGAACCTTCCAATATCTTCATCAAGGATTATGTGTCTGATATGGCTGACCCTGTCTCCTGGATGTACGATTATAGGTTCCTTGGTCATTATTTCAGCAGCATAACCATCGATCTGACTATTGTTCAGCACTTCATTTGGTGTAACCCAACCGAGAACTTTCTCATTCTCGCTTACAATTATAATACCGCGGTTCTTTGCCATCAGTATAAGTGCATCATCCACGTCCATATCAGGCAGGACCTTTACAAATTTATCTGAAACAGCGGTTGCTACATGGAGTGAAGATGCAGGTTTAGCTCCTTTCTTTCGTGTACCAAGTTCTTTAGTAAGACTTCTCATTGTAAGTATGCCGATAAGCTTATCGTCATGCTTTACCAAAAGTCGGCGTGTATCCTTCTTTTCCATAACATCAAGCGCATGGGATATCGTGTCTGCTTTATCAATAGATATCGGTTCTACCATTATGTCCTTAACTTGCATATCTTCTCACCTCTTTTATTTCGTGACGTCAGATCACTAATCTATCACAAATTTCTCAAAATATCCATCAAGCTGCTCTCATGATATCTGTCCTGCTGACAATACCGACGATCTCATCATTTTCAGCAATAGGGATACCTGTAATGTTCCTATCCACCATGATCTTTGCAGCTTTTGTGATATCATCCCCAACATCCAGTACAGCAAATATGTCGCTCATTACATCCTCTGCCACAAGAGGGACAGTCTTGATATATCTGTATATTTTCTCACCAGCAGGCTCTGATTTTCTTGCCATCTTTATGTTCTTCGAAGGAAGTTCTCCCTCATTATCTGCAAGTACCTGAAGTGCAAGTTCTCTTGTCGTTATAATTCCAACCGCTTCCCCGGAATCATCTGTAACAATAAGCTTGCTGACATTGTTATTTTCCATTTCATCTATCACATGGTTGAGGGTGTGATGCCTGTGAACAAAAATAGGATTTTCTGTCATGATCTCACCCAGATATTTCTTAACAGGGACCTCAGACATGTGGCGAATTATATCCACTCTTGTAACAATACCCACAAGTTCTTCATTGTTGAGCACAGGGATGTTATTGATATCGTTATCTACCATCAATGCCGTTGCTTGAGGAACAGATGCATCTTTATAGATCGTAACAGGGTTTTCTGTCATTATCATCTTTACAGGAACCTTGTCAATAGGCCTTCGTCTCCACATTGGTTCTGCCTGGGCCAGGCGTCTTCCAAGATCGGATTTAGTAACGATACCTACCATCTTGTTGCCTTCCGCGACAACAATTGTGCTTATCTTATGTCTAAGCATCAATTTCCTTGCATGTGACACAGGCTCTTCCGGTTCCATTACATATACCGGGGAACTCATGATGTCTGATACATTCATATCTCATCCTCCTTTGTTTGTTAGTTATTCTGTGGAAATAAAATTCATTCAGCTATTGCTCTTAGGATATCCCTCTCTGTGATTATACCACAAAGCTCTTCATTATCGATAACAGGCAGGGATCCAACACCATGTTTGAGCATGAGGCTGCTCGCTTCTCCGAGGTCTATATCAGAAGTGATCCATACTACATCCTTTGAGACCAATGAACTGATAGGAACATCCATTGCTTCATGGAAATTACCGGTGACCAAATTCTCAAATACCTCTCCGTTCCCTAAAAAGTTCATAATGGCCGATGCATTGACAACTCCTATGAGTATATCCTTCTTTACAACAGGAAGTCTTCTAAAGTTGTTCTTGACCATCACTTTAGCAGCATCTCCGATCTTCATATCAGCAGACGCCTTTTCCACCTTTTTGCTCATGTGACCGGCAACTGACATATTAGTTGGAAGTCCGCTTGCAAACGTTAAGAAGTCCTTCTCAGTGCATATTCCACAAACATGATCTGTGCTATCAACTACAGGCAAGCTTCCTATGTTGTGCTTCAGCATGAGCTCAAAGGCTTCCTTGATATTGCCAGTGCTATGAATGGACACTACGTGGGGTTGCATTATCGAACTTATATCAGCGTTGATAGCAGCCAGTAAGTTCCCTTTGTATTTATTTTCAATAAGTTGGCTCTTATCTCCCCCAAGGAAATCGATTATGTCAAAAGATGTAATGATACCTTCAATTTTGTTTGTGCCAGCGTTTGTGATAGGAATATGCCTGAACTTCCTTTCTGTCATTATCTTGATGGCATCAATGATCTTTGTTGTAGGCGGGATAGTAATAACATGCTTAGTTGCCACAGACATAATATCCCCTTCATGCTCTGATATCTTCGCATGGAAATCGAAAGCCCTCTTATCCATTGTTTCATTGGTAGCAAACTGAACAGGATCCTTTTTCATGCTACCCACAGGGCCGTTGTTTTGAAGTTTCATTTTATCCTCCTTATTTTTTTCCAATAATTAAGTATTCGATAGGCTGTACGAATTTTGGAATAAACAAAAAGCCATCCAAAAATATTGAAAGGTCTGTGGTTACAGTCCTAATTGTTTAATTTTTATTTCTTGATAGATTCGCCTCAGTTATGCTAGGTCATAAAGCAGAACAAACACTCATAAAGAAGCACGCAGTATATCGGTCCGGGCCACTATTCCTGTTACTTTCCCATCATCAACAACCGTCAGTCTTCCGATATCATAATGGAGCATCTTTTCAATACACTCTTTTACACTGGTGTCAGAAGCCACTGTATAGGCAGGAGTTGACATTATCTGTTCAACTGGCGGAACATCTTTGGATTGTGTTTGATTTTTCTCACTAATGGCTGGCCTGACAAATCCGGATTTTATGATATCCCTTATAGTTACCATGCCCTGAAGTTCATGAGCATTGGTGACCACAGGTAGACCGGAACAATTCGATGTAAGTAGGATCGGCCAGATTTTTGTAAGAATATCCTGTGGGTTACAGCTAATGACATCAGTTGTCATGACATCAGCTGCAACTTTGGTATTTACTTTATGAGATCCGATATTCGCAAGAATATCTGAATTGCTTACCATTCCGACTATCTCTTTATCAGTTTCAGAGGCCACTACTGGACAGAGCCCGACACCTGATGCAATAATAAGTCTTGCAGCATCCATGATGTCTGTTTCTTGTGTTATAAGCGGACAATCATTCACGAATCCCTCAATGGTTACATTGGAACGTGTGGATGTGATGTTGAGAATATCCTTATCTTTAAGAATACCAACCATCTTTCCGTTGGCATTGGTTACAGCAAGACCTCTAAGAAAATGGTCTCTAATTAACTGCCGTGCATATGTCATGTTGTCGTGCTCTTTCACACTAACAGCATCCTTGGACATAATCTCGTTGACTTTCATATAAAACCCCCGTTCATATGAATCAGACAAAGAAGCTTCATCTTCATCTGCTTATTCTTCTTCTTCTCTACAATCTTCGCATAGTATAAGACCGTTAAATTGATTTAGATCATCCACATGTGATCCGCACCTTTGACATACCCCCCTTTCAATGTCAATAGTTTCAACGACATCCTGCTCTCTATTTATCTCTATAAGGTCTTCCAGAATTGTATTCAGACCCGGAGCTACTGCAAGGATGTCCCTGTCGGTAACAAGTCCTACGATCGCCTTCCCATCGGTGACCGCAAGCCTTCGAATATGGAATTTCACCATCATTTCAGATGCTTTAATGGCACCAGTGTTTGGTTTCACTGTTAGAATAGGTGATGACATTATTTCTTCAGCATTTACGGTGTGGGGCATGGCATCTTTTACCATTACCTTACATACCATATCTCTTTCAGTTATAATGCCTGTAGCTTCACCATATTTTGTGATGATGACGCTATCAATATTCTGTTCATCCATAGCCTTGGCTACTTCAAGAGCTGTGCTTGTCACGTCAAGGATAAAGACATCCTTAGTCATTATCTCATGAACGGTAACATCTTTCAGGGTCTCTTTGATAGACCCGTCCGCCTCAATGTCCCCTTTGGTCACCAGGACCATAAATATCACCCTCCTATGCTACTAATTGAATTCCCACATTCAATTACATAAAAGTTCTACTTTATAGCATATATAGGTGTTCATTTTTACTTGATTGTTATTCTTGTACGGTTTCCTGCGCTTAGTTCTATATCCTCGTATCCGGACTTTGAGTATGCATCAATTATTTCGATGGGTGTCTCAATGTCCAGTTCATCTACAAGAAGGGCATGATCTCCCCACAGGGCAACTCGAATACGGCCGGTATCATCAGATACATAGATGTTTGAGACCATGTTGCTGGTTCCGTCATCCTTCTCGAACTCCCTCAGTTCTCCAAGACCGGAAACAAATCCTTTTATTGAATAGGATTCGCCGGGTATGATGTCAGCGATAGGTGTAAAGCTCTCTTTGTACTCTACATTTGCTTCGGTCTTTCTAAGAACACCATGGTTTCCGATTTGTACCTCAACCTGCTGGCTGAAATTATTTGTTCTTGCATATCCGTTGATTATCTCAACAGCATCATCAAGGTTCAGGGAAGTGGTGGAATCTACTTTTTCGTCCCACAGTGTCACGCGTATCTTTCCGGTTTCGTCACCTATCAGTATGTTCATGACGCGCCCAGGGTTACCATCCTTTTTCTGGAAGTTCCTGACATCAGAGATATCCAGAAGTTTTCCTGAAATATTGATGTCGGACATACCGTCCTTTATATCAGCTATCTTCTGTGACTGCATGCTGACCTCTACTTTCTGGTCGGTCTGACGCATTAGGCCGTATTTGCCGATGTTTATCTCTGTTCCGGAATAGCCATCCTTTGCGTAACCTGTGATCTCCAGGGCATCTCCAACCTCGATGCTTCCGTCCTTAATGATATCCGCACGGTCATCCCAGAGAGTGAGCTTTATGGAACCTGTTTCGTCTGCGACCTTAACAGTTCCCACTCTGCCAATGGTACCATCGTTGCGATTGAATTCGCGTACATCAAGAATGGAAGTGACCTTTGCTACAAAGCTCACATTGCCTATATCAGCAGTTATATCTTTTATTTTGATGATATCTTTTACAGTATCTGTGACCCCAAGATCATGAGCAACAAGCATTGCTGCTGTCTTCATATCACAAAGACCGCTCATTTGGTCTACTTTTTCATCGACCCTCTTTCTAAAATCGTCTTCGCTGATAATGCCTCCAAGCTTATTGTAGATCTCAGTTATCTCGTCCATTGATGACACCTGTAAATAGTATTAAAACGGGTCCATAAGAATTATCCAAAACTTATAGGAAAAAGATAGGCTGTTTCCTTGTTTTGTAATAGCATAGGCCTCGGGTAAGTTTAGTTCGATATGATATAACCCTAACGAAAGGTAGGTCATACATTATCTTGCAGAAATCCGTTCTTATTTTCTATTATCCGCTTTCTGATACGTGGATGTAGATAAAGATATATTAAGTATAAAATGCATTTGCATTTAGATAGCATGATTCGCAAGTGTAATGAGCATGGATACTTCAGGGGCGAGTTTTGTCCGGACTGTGGTGAGAGCGGAAGGTATGTACTGGACGATGAACGCGAAGAGCGTCTCGGAAGGTTCATCTCAGGCGCATTGAGGCACTTTCCCGATGATGTTGGACTCACTATGGACGAACAGGGCTGGGTCAATATGGACCTGCTCTGTGACATAATGGACCGCCGCTACAAATGGGCGACAAGGGAACGGCTTATTTCTCTGATTGAATCCGATCTGAAAACTAGGTATGAGATAAAGGGTTCCAAGATAAGGGCAAGATACGGTCATTCCGTTAATGTGGAATTGGACTATCTTGAAACTGAGCTTCCATATCTTTACTATGGTGTCAGTCAGGAAGAGGTTGACATGCTTCTTGATGCTGGTATTGCTCCCATGAGACAACGCTATGTACATCTTAGTACAAGTTATGGGAAAGCGATAGAATCAGCTTCGGTCCATACTGAGAATCCGGTAGTGCTTGAGGTCGATGTGGATGAGGCACAAGATGATGGATTGCATTTTATGTTGGTCAATGATGATATTGTGCTAACAGATGGTGTTCCACCGGAATATCTTAGCGTCGTGGAAACTGAGGAATAAGCTTTTTGAAGCTTATTGAATTGAAATTTCCACTATACCTTTTCTTTTTTCGGTTTTGAACTTTATATCAAGGAATTTTTCTGTGACCCAGATGTTGGTCCTTGTATGGGGTGATATTTCTTTTACAGTAAAAGAACCACCTTCAGCAAGTCCGAGATAGGGGATAAGCTGGTCTGCAAGATGAATGTCAACGGAAGAAGGGGTTAAAAGTTCATCCAGAAGGGATGTAGCAGCATCACCGCCTACCTTTTCTGCTGTTATTCCTCTTTTACCAGGCACAAAAGAGCCTTTCATTCCACAATATAAGGTTATTCCACTACCTGTGGATTGAAAGTCAGTACGGCATGTTTCTATTGAACATTCATAGCCGGCATCTTCAAGAACAGCCTTTGCTTTGTCGGCCTGCCTCTGTGCAACATGGTCAGGCAGATTGGAGCAATGCGATATTCCACGAATGATCCCTCTTTCTTCTGAAAGCTCATGAGGCACTAAATGTGAAGGCTCGATCATTGCCTTAGCACTACCTCCACCACGCGGGTAGTATCCTCTTTTTAAAATATCGATGTTGCATCGGTAGCCCATTTTCGAGAGGGCATTGAGTGTGACATTATTAAGATAATCGATACTTGGTGACCATGAAACATCAGTTCCCCCTTTTATGTCAAGTTTGACCTTAGTGTCAGAATAAGCAGCAATGGGCATTATGCATTGTAATAGTAAAGCTATACTTCCCGCAGTGCCGATATCAATGGTATAGTTACCCCCCCTTATTTCCTGTGGAAAGAATGCAATATCCGTAGAGCCGATCTTAACTCCTTCTACTTTTGCATCACACAATAAGGCCGCTGTTCCTATTGCTTTTACATGTTGGGCTGAGAGTCCGGGGTTTGGCCGGTCTTTACGTATATTCTTTATGAATGTTGCTTTTCCCGTAACAGCAGAAAGTGCTATGGCATTTCTGACTATCTGTCCGCCACCTTCTCCATAGGAACCATCGATATCGATCATGTTCTTGCCTTTATTTTCCTGAAAGCGTCTTTAACTGCATACATAAGGGGATCCACAACAGTAGATACCGGCGGTGCGTAACAGGTTTCAATTGAAAGCATTTCTTCAATTGTTGTCTTCTTCTTTATCATGAAAGCAAGACTGTCAATTCTTTCTTTTACACCGCTTTTTCCGATTATCTGTGCACCTGTAAGTCGATCATCACTGAAAATAAGCTTGATGTGGATATCACTGCTGCCTGGGTAGTAAGATGCTTTTGTCGTTCCTGTAGCGTAACCTGTGATTATGTCGATGTCTTCTGACCTTGCTCTTTTACTTGTAAGACCCACCGAGCCTATTAGGAGATCACCTGCAACGTAGATACTGGGACCCAGAAGAGGTTTGAGTACGGTATCTTTCCCACAGATGTTGTTAGCCATTATCGTAGCCATATATCTTGCAGCAGGGGCGAGTTGGACAAGTGTTCTTTTGTTGGTGATAAAGTCTGTGATCTCACAACAATCTCCGCCTGCAAATATGTCGGTTGAAAAACCGCCGTCCACAAATGCCTGAAGGTGTTCGTTCACGATAATGCCTCCAAGTTCTCCTGTGGAAATACCTGCATTTTCTGCAAGCTCGACATCAGGTAATATTCCTGTGCTTATTATAACGATATCCGCTGGTATTCGTTCTCCTGAAATTAGAACGTTCTCCACCCTTTCTTTCCCTTCGATGCTATCCGGTATATTGCCTGTAATGAGAGTTACACCGACAGACTTGAGGTATTCTGAAACTATCTCTGCCATATCAGGATCTATCAGACGTGAGAGAATTGCAGGACCGCGGTTGATCAGTGTTGTGTCTATCCCTCTTTTTGCTATGCCGGCTGCGGTCTCAACACCTATTGCACCGGCACCGATGATGACCATGGTCTCAGCGGAAAGAAGTGCATTTTCTATTTTCATGCCGTCAGCAAGTGTTTGCAGGGTGAATACGCCATCCATTCCGATATATTTCTGTAAGGGCTGAGGTATCCGCTGTTTTCCACCGGTAGCGATGACAAGCTTATCGAACAAGATATCACAGTTCTCAAGCTCTATCGTTCTATTGGGAATATCTATTGACAGGGCCTCGGTTTCAAGTTCTATGTCTATCCCCATCTTATCAAAGAAGTCAGGAGTTTTGACAATAAGGGAATCAAAATCATTTACTTTGCCTGACAGTTTGAAAGGTATCCCACATTCACTGTATGATATGTGAGCATCCTTTGAAATGACTATGATGGAAAGGCCCCTGCACCGCTTTACATGTGTAGCAGTAGTAAGCCCGGCAGCACCTCCGCCGATGATGGCAAGGTCATATTTTCTAATATCTTTCATAAAGATAATCTCAGATGCATGTTATTAGGGTTTTGGCATTTGATGAGAACCGTATATGATGAAGAACCGAGGATAGAACAGTAAGATAATTGACGAGCGAGTTTGGGGAGTGGGGGGTTATTGTAGTAAAAAATAATGTGTCCCGCTCGTCAGCGTCCCTATTATGTTATTATATTTAAACATGTTGATTTATTACGATATTTTGGCTCTACATCAGACAAATTTAAACACGGTTATCGTGTTTGATTTTAGTGAATATACTGTGTTTATGGTGTGATCTTTATATTTTAAAGAGGATGCTGTGATGTATTTAATTACATCTAATTTATAATACCATACTGATCCTTCAAATGGTTTTTCGAACACATTTTTGAAATCGTGGTGCAGAGGTATTTCAGAAATATCCAAAACCACAAAGTTATTAAAGTGTAAGGACTAATTAACCTATTGTGATTGGAATACTATCACACTAAAACTTAATTAATTTATCAAATATTCCATTGGGTGATTTATCCAATGGAAATAAACAGATTATCAAAATAAAATCTGGATCATTGTGGTTGCGCCATCACTTTATGCGCACCATTATCACATATTACAAGCAGAAGGAGCAGTCGAGAGAGTCAGGCTTATTCATATTATAGGAATTGGACAAACGGCACTTTATAATTTGTGTCAATTGTCTATAGCTATTCAAAGGTTCGATATCAGCATACAGAATTATTCGCATTAACAGATGACACATCCATGTGCAATTGATGCACGAGGGGATTTTGGGATGTCTTATATATATGTGGATTATCTGGAGAGTTGATGCCTTACTTGGTAGTTCAAACTATGGGGAATTTGTTTGAATTGATGGTCAATAGACAATATCTGACATAGTACATGCAGCCGAAAGGTCTTCTTTCTTCTACTCTTGAGAGCCTATTTTGTAGTATGCATATTTGGTCCTATTTTGTTAGTCTGTTTAAACGTAGATCCTGCCTAATATGGCAACTACTGTATAAGAAGGAGATAATATGCAAAATACAGACACCACTAAATATATCATTCATTCAAAGATCAGCGCTGACGGAATAATTGAACGCCCTGATATTGTAGGAGCTATTTTTGGCCAGACAGAAGGTCTGCTCGGTTCAGATCTGGACCTGCGCGATCTTCAAAAGACCGGCCGTATCGGAAGGATAGAGGTTGCAGTAGGTGCAAAGGGCGGTAAGACCAAAGGTAATATCTTTATTCCATCCAGCCTCGATAGGGTTGAGACCTCTATTCTTGCAGCATCCCTTGAGACCATTGACAGAGTAGGTCCATGTACGGCAAAGATCGAGATCACACAGATCGAGGATGTTCGTGCAACCAAAAGGAAACATATCATTGAGCGTGCAAAGTACATTCTTACCGACATGTTCGATGAGAACCTTCCGGAATCCCAGGAGATCGCAGATGAAGTTCGTCAGTCAGTACGCATTGAAGAGATGGAGTACTATGGAAAGAACAAGATCCCATGTGGCCCTAATGTGGTCGAATCCGATGCGATCGTTGTTGTTGAAGGCAGGGCAGATGTGCTGAACCTTTTGAGATATGGTATCAAGAACACTATCTGTGTAGGCGGCACCAATGTACCACCTGAGGTTGCAGAGCTCACAAAGAAGAAGACCGTAACTGCATTCACAGACGGTGACCGTGGTGGAAAGCTCATCATAAAGGAGCTTCTACAGGTTGCAGACGTTGATTACATTGCACGTGCTCCTGACGGAAAGAGTGTCGAAGACCTTGTTCAGAGGGAGATCGTACGCGCACTGAGGCAGAAGATCCCAGTCGAGCAGGCTCTTGAAAATTACTCTATCAAAACAGATGTTAAACCTGAACAGATAGAAAAACCTGTTAAGGGTGGCAGGGTCACACGCATTCCAAAGCGCAAGGAAAGGCCAACGAGTGAGGTCTCTGCACCTGTTGCTACTAAAGTTGTTAACAAACCTTCCATGTCCGAAGAGAAACCGAGGGTATCAAGAGCAACAAGGGTGCCCAGGGAAACAACGGCATCTAGGGCAACAAGGGTACCAAGGGAGACAACAGCAACTAGAGAAACAACTGCATCTAGAGCAACAAGAGCACCCAGGGAGACAACAGCAACTAGAGAAACAACGGCATCTAGAGCAACAAGAGCACCCAGGGAAACAACAGCAACTAGAGAAACAACGGCATCTAGAGCAACAAGGGCACCCAGGGAAACAACAGCAACTAGAGAAACAAGAGCCCCTAGGGAAACAACGGCACCCAGGGAAACAAGGGCGCCAAAAGAAGCAAAGCCCGCAGTGCTCTCTCCACAGGCACTTAGGTTTAAACCACACTCTGATGCACTGAATGGAACTCTTGGAGCAAGACTTTTGGATTCAAAGGACAAGATCATTGAGGAAACTGCAGTTCGTGATCTGGTCAACACACTGAAAGAGAACGATGAAGGGATCAAGAGCGTTGTTTTCGATGGTGTCGTAACTCAGCGTATCCTGGATATCGCATCTGACAAGGGCATTGAGAACCTTATTGGTGTGAAAAAGGGCAATATTGCAAAAAGCCCTGCAAGTGTCAATATTCTGACAGCATCTGATTTTTGATCCTTTAAGGATCAAATCTTTTCTCTTTTTCTCTTTTTCCCTCAATAGAGCATTATTAATCATAAAAAATAAATCAAAAAACATTTATATGATAAATAGGAAAGGCTTGTCCGCGAATAATGGTTTTATTTGAGTCTTAAGTTTACTGTAATGCAACGCACACAAAATAGTGTGGTGTAAAGAAAACGGACTAAAACCATGCAAAAAGATGAATTGATTCAGTTGCATACATTATTAGCTCAGATAAAGAGACATCTGGAATCTCAGAGCAGCGATTTTGATTTTTCTGAATATAGGTCACTGTCAATAAGTCCTGTTCATATCCATCGCAGTAAAGCAGATCATAAACATGCCATATTTGTACTTGGAAACCATCTTGCTTCGATAATCTCAGAAGATGAGCTTTCTGGCATTGGCAGAACATCTGTAAGAATGCAGGAATTTGCAGAGCGCACTGGAAGGCACTCCCCTGTCAGCAATAATTAAATATTGTCAGGCAATTGGAACTTGGTCTCAGGAAGTGAAGGCACTTCAAAAGAGATATTCTTGGAGTGATTGGTCCATGACCTTGGAGAAAGTTGTTTTTTCATAATGATCCCACTTTCTCCATCCGAATAATAATCGTGCTCTATCCAGCAAGCTATAAAATCCATTTTCCTGTACATCTGAATAGCTTTGTCGTTGCTGCTCCTGACCTCAAGGGTCGCAGATCTTATGCCCTCATCTTTGAACAGGTCCAGAATAGAATTAAGGAGCTTTTTTCCAACTCCCATGTTCTGCCATTCCTTTTTTACTGCCAGGGAGAATATACGGCCTTCGTTCGTTTCAGACCGATAGCCCATGACAAAACCAATGACCTTATTGCCCGTGGTTGCAACAAGAAATCCTTCATCGTTAATCTCATAGAAGTTCATGTAAACGAAAGGATTGTGCTCTGTAAATGCTTCCATTTCAATGGCCAGAACCTGTTCAAAATCCTGGGGCATAAAATTTCTGACTATCATTGTCTTTTAGTAGGTATCTCATTATAAAAAAGAATATTGAAAGAAGTAATAAGAAAAAAAGAAAAAAGGCCTTAAAAGCAAATTAATGCCTTAGTTAGCCTTTTTCACATGTCTGAGGTCCACAGCTACCCCTCGTGATGCGCCTACCATCTCTTCTCCACTCATCATGGCACGCCCGACTCCTATTGCTTTACTGCCGGTGATCATGACCTCATCTCCGGGTCGGATGTTCTTGTCAGCAGCAACAACACCAGGTGCAAGCAATGAGCCCCTTGGAAGGAAATCATCTATGGTCACAGTGTAGCCTGAGTACTCCTCGGAATTTGAAAGCAATCGTATCCCTGCAACGGTAAGTGCGAGTGTACCATACTGTGGTATCATTGTAGCTATCTGCTCTTTGCCAATGAAGACCTGATGTTTGGGGAATGGTGCCTTTATCTTTGCATCGTCAGGTACGACTAGCTTACCAGCACCTGAACCGAACTGGTAGTCTGCAATAGAGCGCATCATGTCGGTCCTTGATTTGGTCTGCTTATACTCCTTTTCCGACACTATCTCAGAAAGGGTCTTTTTCAGATTATCAAGGGAGTCGTATGATGACACGTTCCCTGTACTTGTATAGATGAAATCTATGGAAAGTTGTTCTGAAACGATCTCACATATTTCCCTGTAGGCTCCTTCTACATGTGCTACGACATGTGAATAGCTGTGCTTTGAAAGATAATCCCTGAGGCAGGCAGAGACCCACTTTATCTCTTCAGCATCCCAGTATCCTGTCACAACAGTATCATAATGTGCTGCAGGATAGGTCATTTCAAGTTCCCTGGGTACGATACCCAGTGGGGAGGTAAGGATAACCTCATGTACGAATTTCCTGTACTTTCCCAGCGATTTTATGAACTTGTTATGGGAATTGGATATTGAATATGGTTTCTTTGCCGAGCAGGGAAAAAGCACGAGTATTTCGGATCCCGGAGGCGTATATCTTTCCTGTATCCTTTTTGCAAACCTAACGACCTCAGGCCTTGTCATGGATTCAGAAGTCGTTGCAAGCATCTGGTTGGACCTGGCAATAGGAGTTTGCTTTTCCATGTAGTCGTATTGCGTATCGGAAAGCCTCAAAAGTGCTGCAAGCCATGGCTCTGTTCTACACTGCCCTTCAATGTATTCACGAAGATTGCCGGAGCGTATCCTTTCCCTCGCTAGGACTATCTCCGCTTCCAGTATGTTGCGATTGTGTCTGCTGATCAGCTCTGCCCTATCAGCTTTAGGCATTGCTCTTAGTTCTTCGAGCGTAATGGGTGCGCATGCTTCACATCTGCATGGCAGCTCTGTCATAGAATCAAGGAAATGTTTGCCGGCAGTTGTCATGTAGATATCGCTATATCCGGCTATTATTGCCTTTGTATCATCGACAATATCTATTCCAAGGTAGACAAGCATTGCAGCATTTGCAGGGGTACAGAGGTTCGGCAGATAAATAGCGGTATCAGGGGCAACACTATCCTTCAAATCGATAAGTCTCTCCAGGAACTTTCTCGCATTGCCTTCTAAAGAACCCGCACCTTCCATTACGTAGAGGTCAGCTTTTTTCACATCCACGCCTTTGCGGAAGATGCGGCCTATTGGACCTGTGGACTCAACTTCTGTCCTTTCCGAGATCTTCATTACCACATCTTCAGGTACTTCCAAGGTCAGGTCCTGATGAGGAAGTATGATAATAGTTTCATCCCCTACCTCTTCGCGGATCTTCCTGATCCTTTCCTCTGCTTCTTCAATAGAGATGTTCCAGATGGATCCTGCATCTGTTATGGGGGAATGGGCATCGTTAAGGGATGCTGTATCAATTATATATGGTGTTCTTACTGGTGTTGGAAAGAGTATTTTTCCAATTCGGGCAGCACCATCCCGTTGTTCTACCTCAAAGTATGATGTCATGTTTCCCTAATATGCTTAAGTAGATGTAAATCTTTTCTACTGAACAGAAGTACCCAAACGTTTATTTTTTAAAAGAGATTCAGGTTAAGATGATGCTCGCTAAAGAACTTGAGGAGATCCTCGGGAAAGAGAATGTTTCTACCCGAATGTCAGAGCTTTACTGTTATTCCTTTGATGCTTCCGGCGTAGAAGGGCTGCCGGACTTTGTTGTAAGGCCTGCAACCACTGAACAGGTAGCTGATGTGGTCAAATTAGCTGATATGTCTAACACTCCTGTCGTTGCAAGGGGTGCAGGCTCAGGTCTTTGCGGTGGTGCGGTTCCGGTAAAAGGGGGCATTGTGCTGGATATGTCCTCAATGGACCGTATCCTTGACATCGATATTGACAATCTTCAGATCACGGTCGAATCCGGTGTCGTTCACGAAAAACTTAACAAGGCACTGGAACCGTATGGTTTTTTCTTCCCGCCTGACCCTGGGAGCACTGCCATGTGTACCATCGGCGGGCTCATGGCGAACAATGGAAGCGGGATGAGGTGTGTGAAATACGGTACTACAAGGAACTATGTTCTCGATCTTGAGGTCGTGATGGCCGATGGCAGAATAGTGCACACCGGCTCGAAGACTTTGAAAACAGCTTCAGGGTATGATCTGACCGATCTGATGGTAGGTTCTGAAGGCACTCTTGGTATCATCACTAAGGCTGTGCTCAAGGTACATCCTCTGCCCCATTCCCGCAGTGTCATACTTACGTCCTTTGACAATACCACTCTTGCCGGCAAGGCCGTGGTGAAGGTGCTTTCATCCGGGATCATACCTTCGGCATGTGAAATTCTTGACAGTACTGCCATCAAGGCGGTCAGGAGGTTCGACCCTTCTGTGGAACTTCCTGATGTGGGTGCTATTCTTATGATAGAAGTGGACGGGATGGAGAATGCGGTCAGGGAAGAAGCTGCTCTTGTGGGAAAAGCCTGTGAGGAGTTGGCTTCTGCCATAAAGGTCGCGGAGAGTGGAGCTGAAAGTGAGAATCTATGGAAGGCACGCAGGCTGGTAGGTGCTGCCATATCAAAGATCGATGTTAAGCGCACTCGTATCTATGTAGGAGAAGACATTGGAGTTCCAATAAAAGAACTACCTGGTATGCTCGAATATGTGCGTTCGCTTTCAGAAGAGTTCGATATTCATATTATGACCTATGGGCATATCGGCGATGGGAATCTCCATACCGGGATGGCCATCGATATGCTCAGTGAGGAAGAACTGGAAAGTGCACATGCTGTGGCGGACAGGATATACAGGCGTGCAATCTCTGTGGGCGGTACTGTGAGTGCTGAGCATGGGGTGGGGAAGGCACGCGCGATGTATATGGAACTGGAACACCCAACTTCTCTTGAGGTAATGCGGCAGATAAAAAGGGCCCTTGATCCGAAAGGGATACTTAATCCGGGTAAAATGGGGCTTTGATATGCAGGAAGATAAGCAAAGGTCGATCCTCAAATGTGTCCGTTGCGGGACATGCCGTAGTATATGCCCGGTCTTTGAAGAACTTGGCTGGGAATCTTTCAGTACGAGAGGGCGTATGCTTCTTGCAAAGGGTATCTCAAAAGGGATGGATGTGGATGAAAGTATGATCGATAGCATCAATACCTGTACCACATGTGGGTTGTGTGAGCAGATGTGTCCTGCAGGAGCAAAGCCAATTGATGTCTTCGAAGAGTTACGTCGCGACCTTGTCAGGATGGGCAAGGTCAAAGGTTCACAATTGGAATTGTATAATAATACTCTTCTTACAGGAAATCCCCTTGGCGAAAAGAGGTCTGATGCAAGTTTTATCCTAGGGCAAAGGGATGTTCCCAAGGTCGCAAACTATGTATATTTCGTAGGGTGCCTTGGTTCATATCGGTTCAGGGAAGATGCTCTCAGGACATATGACCTTATCAGAGATATGGGGGTGACCGTACTTTCCGATGAGGTATGTTGTGGTTCTCCGCTACTCAGGACAGGATTAGATGCGGATGAGCTCATAAGACATAATCTTGAGCAGATCGAAAAGACCGGTGCACATACCATAATAGCCAGTTGTGCAGGTTGTTATAATACGTTCAAGAATGACTATCCCGACAGGTTCAATGTCGTTCACATCACTGAGTTTTTGGCGGAACATATGGATGAGTTGGGGCTTGGAAGGCTGGATCTCACGGTAACTTATCACGATCCGTGTCATCTTGGCAGGGCAAACAGGATATTTGATGCTCCCCGAAAACTGATAATGGCTGTCTGTGATCTAAAAGAGATGAGGACCAACAGGGAAAATGCCAGATGTTGCGGAGGGGGTGGGGGAGTCAGGAAAGGCTATCCTGACCTTTCGGCTTCAATTGCTAAAAAGAGGATAATGGATGTTCCCGATGGTGTGGACCATATTGTAACATGCTGTCCGTTGTGTAGGACGAATCTGGAACAGGCAAGTGATGTTCCGGTCATTGACCTGCTGGACCTCTTATATATGGCACAAAAGGAAGGCCTGGAGGCCGTCTAAGTTCATTTATTTGCAGATGGGGCCTTTATCAACGAATACAGGCAATTTGACATGGATCTCGGTGCCCTGGTCTACTTCACTGTTTATCCATATGGTGCCTCTATGCGCTTCGATTATCTTTTTACAGATGATCAGTCCATAATCCTGACTACAGTAACAGATATCACATTCAGTTTCTTCTTCAGGAGCTTCACTGAATATATGGGTAAGCATCTCTTTTGGAATGCCTTTACCTGTATCTTTTATGACGATGTGTATGTCCCCGTTCTCTTCTGAGGCAAGGATGGAGATCTTCCTTCCTGATGGGGTATATTTGATAGCATTGCCAAGCAGATGCATCAATACACTTTCTATGTACTTTGCGTTCCCGTGTACCGGTGAGAGCGAATCGGAAATGTCGGTAGTGACCTCGATCCCCTTCTGATCGATCTGGGGGAACATGTCTTTTTTGATCATTTCAAGTATTTTTTTGATATTAATAAGACTGAATGTGTATTTTATCGTCTCGTTCTGCATTTCACTTACATAGAACAGTGATTCTATGAGATGTTGCAGGCGCTCTGAATTTCGGACCACTGATTCCATTGTCTTTTTTTGATGCTCGTTCAGGTCCCCCAGTCTTTCATTGTAGAGCAGGTCACTGAAACCTTTTATTGATATCAATGGTGTTCTTAGTTCATGGTTGATGTTTGCCAGGAATTCATCTTTCAACTTGTGGGAGATCTGGAGCTTTTCGTTAGCCTTTGAAAGTTCTTCTTCAATATTTTTTCTTTCAGTCGTGTCTTCCCCTGAACGAATTATCCCTGTGATGTTGCCTTCACTATCTTTTAATATCACATCATGCCAGAGAATTATGCGTTCGGAAAACGTGCCATCCGCATTTTTAGTCACTACTAAACGTTCGTAATATTCAGGCGGTTCGGCTTTACCGCTCAAGATGTTGTTCAAGTCCTGTTTTCGGCTTTCACGTCCGTTTTCCGGAATAAAATCTATCCAGCTTTTACCGCGAATATCCTTTTTCTCCCAACCAAAGATATCACAGGTCTTCTGATTTGCGAATACTATTTCCGTGTCCGTGTTGATTATAACAATGATGGTGCCTGCTGCATCGAGATATTTATATGCCTGGTTCCTTTCCTGGATTATGTTTTCCTGTAAGTGTTTTATTTTTAACAGGGATTGCACACGGCTTAATATTTCCATATGACTGACAGGTTTGTTGAGAAAATCGTCTGCACCTTCTTCAAGGCTTTTTATTTTCTCTTCCTTTTCTGCAAGTGATGTCAGCATGATGATAGGTATGAGCTTTGTGCATTCATCTTTCTTCAATGTCCTGCATAGCTCATGGCCTGTAATGTCCGGCATCATAATGTCAAGTATGATTATATCAGGACTTTCAGCAATTGCGATCTCAAGACCTTTGCAACCGGAATATGCTTTTATAACTTCATAGTCGGAGCTGAGTATGGCTTCCAGCATTTCAACATTATCATTTTCATTATCAATGATCAATATTTTCGATCTTTTTTGGGTCATGTTTACTCTATGAAGTTATGGAATTTAGCATATCGATAATCTTCATATTATAAAAATTTTCATCTTTTTGGTGCAAACATATTCTTGCCTTTTCGTGGTATCAGGCAATTCCAGGTACTCCCGACAAGGTCCTGTCTGTCTGCATTTTTTAATCCTTCGTAGATGAGGGTATGGTTTTTCGGGTCACGATAATGCATCATTGCTCTCTGGATGTTCTTTTCTCTACGAGAAGTGGCTACATAGACTGGTTTTCCTGTGAAGGGATCAAGTCCTGTGTGGAACATACAGGTTGCCACGGTCATTGGTGTTGGTATGAAATCCTGTACCTGTTCGGTATATCTGTCAGTTGCTTTGATGTATTCTGCAAGTTCTATCATATCATCCATTGTACATGCAGGGTGGCCTGACATAAGGAACGTTACAAGATACTGGTCTTTGTTCAGCCTCTTGTTAGTTTCCTTAAAGATCTTGGCAAATTTTTCAAATACTTCTCTTCCTGGCTTTTTCATACAGTCCGTGACCGATTTTGAAAAGTGTTCAGGTGCAATTTTCAATTGACCGCTGACGTGATATTGGCAGAGCTCTGTGATATATTCAGGGTCTTGTAAGGCGAGGTCATATCGAACTCCATAACTTACAAAAACACGCTTTACTTCAGGCATTTCCCTAAGCTGGCGCAGCATTTCGATATTTTCTTTGTGGGATGTGTCCATGGAGGGGCAGGGTTCAGGGTAAAGACAAAGTTTATCCTTGCAGGCGCCTTTCTTCTCCCAGTTCTTACATTTCATGGCATACATATTGGCACTTGGTCCGCCAACACCTATTATGTTGCCTTTGAACTCTTTCATTCTTGTCAGAAGCTCAGCTTCATGCAGTATGGAGTCAATACTACGGCTTGTTATCATTCTTCCCTGATGTTGTGCTATGGCACAGAAAGAACAGCTTCCAAAACAGCCTCTGTGAGTTGTTATTGAATATCTGACAGTTTCAAGGGCAGGTACTGGCTCTTTGTATGAGGGATGCTCCCGTCGGGTGTAAGGTAGATCATAGACATGATCAAGTTCCTTTTGGGAGAGCTGTCTCATTGGGGGGTTCTGGACGATGGTCGTTTTTGGGTGAGGTTGGACAAGGGTGATCCCTCTTACAGGGTCCTGTTGGTCATACATTAGCTTGAATGCTTTTGCATAGGTCGGCTTGTCCTTTGATACTTCATTGTAGGAAGGCATTTCCACGTAAGGGAAAGGTATCTGATCGTTCTCTTTCGCTTCCTTCCATTTCTTCACTTCAAGTTTCCATGTGGTCCCGGGAATATCATTTATGTTCCTGATATCTTCACCTGAATCGAGCCTTCGGGCGATCTCAGGTGTTTGCAGCTCTCCCATTCCATATACGAGAAGGTCTGCGGGCGCATCGGTGAGTATGGATTGTCTTACTTTGCCCGACCAGTGGTCGAATTCAGCAAAACGCCTGAGGGACGCTTCTATTCCGCCGATGACAATAGGTACGTCAGGATATGTTTGTTTTAGGCGGTTGGAGTAGACAACGACTGCACGGCTGGGGCGAAGTCCTGGTTGGCCTCCAGGGGAGTACGTGTCCTTTGGACGTGGTTTTAGTGCAGGGGTATAGTTGCTGACCATTGAGTCAGTGTTCCCTGAAGTGACTGCGAAGAAAAGCCGGGGTTTTCCCAGTTTGGTGAAATCCTTTGTGTCTTCCCAGTTAGGTTGGGAGATTATCCCTACTTTGAATCCTGCATCTTCCAGGACGCGTCCTATGATGGTTGCTCCAAAGCTGGGGTGGTCTACATAGGCGTCACCTGTTACAATGATTATGTCAAGTTGATCCCATCCGCGACTCTTGATATCTTTAATATCCATTGGGAGAAAGCGGGATGTATCTATCTTTTTCGGGTTACGTTTTTTCTGTGACATGTGTTTGTCCTTTTATCGGTATGCTCTTGACATCTGTAGTGATAAACGTATCTGCTTGTTCACGTCATCACTGGTAACTGGGCCGTGTCCTGGGTAGAGGGTGATCACGTCCAGTTCTGTTAGTTTTTCTATAGATGCTGAAAGCTGGTCCAATGAGCCGCCGGTAAAATCGGTGCGGCCAATTCCTCCATTCGGGAATACAGTGTCACCGGAGAAAAGGCTTTTCGACTGTGGCTCGTAGAGCGATATTCCTCCCGGGGTGTGGCCGGGGGTGTGAATGACCTCCATGGCTTCGGTTTCGCTTATCTTTATTATGTCACCGTTTGCATAGAGGATGTCCGGATCGATGTCTGGGGCTGGTGCTGAGAAGAGTATGGATACACTCTCTTCTTTACTTTTCAGGGCCTGGGCATCATCTTTGTGGATGGCTATAGGGGCATTGCATATTTCTGCTACGGATTTAGCTGCGGCGCAATGGTCGAAGTGGGAGTGGGTCAGTATTATCAGTTCGATGTTTTCCGGTGGGCTGTGCTCTTTTATTTTTTGTATGAGCCGATCGGTATCCATTCCGGGATCGATGAGTATCTTTTCGTTTATGAGGTATGAGTTGGATGCGTATGGGGATGTGGTTATGCTGGTTATCTTCATTGTTTGACTCCGGGTGTGTTTTAGATACCAAATATCTTCTTCGTGTTCCTGAAGGTGGCGTTTGCAATGGTCTCAGGGTCTGTGCCTTTTGCTTCTGCTATTACTGAGAGGTTGTCCAGTACGAATGCGGGTTCGTTCCGACCTTTGCGAGGGGATAGGTATGGGCTGTCGGTTTCAATGAGCATTTTGTCAAGGGGGACGTTCTCTGCTATTTTCTTATGGTGCTCTGAAAAACAGACTATTGTAGGGATGGATATGTAGTATCCTGCATCGGTTATCCTGGCGGCTGTTTCTATTGAGCCTCCATAGCAGTGGAAGACGACCTTGTCGAGGTCCTTTACCATTTCAAAACAGTCTTCTTCGGCTTCCCTTCCGTGAATTACGAGTGTCTTTTCATATTTTTCTGCTATCTCTATTACTTTACGGAAGTACTGTTTCTGGTGTTCTCTTTCCTTGTCTTCCTTATAGTAATGATAGTCAAGACCTGCTTCCCCTATACCTACTGCTTGTTCTGCATGTAGTTCTAGCTGGAGAATGATCGAATTGACTACTTCGTTGCCGTAGTGGGATACTACCAGAGGGCTTAGGCCAATTGTAGGATAGATAAAATCGTATTCGCTTGCAAGTGCGAGTGTTGCCTGGTTTGTTTTCAGGTCAATTCCCGAGTTGACCATTTTAACAACACCCGCATTGCGTGCTCTTTCTATTGTTTCATCACGGTCACGGTTGAACTTTGGGAAGTCAAGGTGACAGTGTGAGTCTATGACCTTTAGCATGCTCCTTATGTTTTGAGGAGCATGTTAATAGCTGTTACGAGAGCTTCGACCGATGCGAGGACAATGTCAGCGTTTGCTGCGCGTGCGGTCACTATCCTGCCTTTGTCGTCCTGTACTCCGATCACCACTTCTGCAAGTGCATCAGATCCTCCTGTTACGGCTTCGATCTTAAAATCGTGGATGGTCACCTTTGTGTGCTGTCCGATAAGGGTCTCAACTGCTTTTAGAGCAGCATCGACCGGGCCGACACCAACGTTGGATGTTACGCATTCTTTTCCGTTGAAAAGTGCTTTGACAACTGCGGTGGATGTGGTTATGTTGCCGGTCATGACACTGACCTCTTTCAGCTCTATAGGTGGCATTCCTTCAGGTCTTCCGAGGATATCGAATGCTATCGTGTAAAGGTCTGTATCGGTTATGCGTTTGCCTTTGTCTGCAAGCATTTTCACCTTTTTGATGATCGCATCGAGCTGAGCTTCGGTTGGGTTGATGTTCGCAGATTGCAGTGATCTGAGGACCGCGTGTTTTCCTGCGTGTTTTCCGAGTACTATCCTTCGAGTGTGTCCGACCATTTCAGGTGTCATGATGCCTGGTTCGAACGTATCGGAATTTTCGAGGACACCGTGGGTGTGTATGCCGGATTCATGGGCAAATGCGTTCTCTCCTACAATAGGCATGTGGGGAGGTATTTGAACGCCTGTGTAACGTTCGACCATTCGGGCGGTCTCTACGATATACTCGGTATTGATGTTCGTCTTTGCACCGTATATAGAGTGCAAGCTCATTACTGTTTCCGCAAGATCTGCATTTCCGGCACGTTCTCCCAATCCGTTGACGGTGACCTGTGCCTGACTTGCACCGGCTTCTATTGCCATGAGACTGTTTGCAACGGCAAGTCCGAAGTCATTGTGACAGTGGGTGTCTATCGGGATGTTCATCTCTTTGTCCAGTTTGCTGATAAGGCGGTACATACCGGAGGGTGCAATTATTCCCACTGTGTCAGGGACGTTGATGATGTCACATCCTGCATCTTCAACTGCCTTGTATACTTCTATTAAGTAGTCAAGGTCTGTGCGTGTTGCATCCATTGCAGAGAACATGCAGCGCATGCCGTGGTCCTTTATGTACTGTACGGCATTTACTGACATCTCGACGACTTCTTCGCGACTCTTTTTGATTGTATGTATTCTCTGGATGTCAGATGTGGAAACAAAAGTATGTATCATTCCAACGCCTGCATCTATACATGTATCAAGGTCCTTTGTTAGTACGCGTGCAAGTCCACATACTTCTGATGTGAGGCCTGCGTTTGCGATGTTGCGAACGGATTCCATGTCTCCGGCGGAGGCTATGGGGAACCCTGCTTCGATGGTATCCACTCCAAGCTTGGAAAGCTGGTGAGCTATCTCGATCTTTTGCTCAGGAGTTAGGGATACACCGGGGGTTTGTTCGCCGTCGCGAAGGGTAGTGTCAAAAATGCTTATCTTTCGGTTTCGGATGGGTTCATCGACGTAAAAATCGATCCCTCAGTTGTGTATTTGTATCCATAATAATCATTAATACTACATGATTAATGGTATAAATAGAAAACGTTTGAAGTAGTTTATTACATTGGATGGCCTATATTTTTCAATATACTAGTATTAGTAGAGTGTTCATATCTTTTTAATTGCTGATTGTTGTGAGCTTACGCCGGAGAGTTTCAGATCTTCTGAAGTAGAAGGCACCAATTAAGAAAGAAGTTATTCCTATTATGGTAAATTTGTTTGAGATATCAAGGGCATATGTTCCTGCAACTATAATACTTCCTAATCCTGCGAAAAACAATCCTATTCCTTGCATACGTTGCATTTTGTCTTTTTGCATTTTATCACAGCAATTTCAATATTTTTGTTATTAATATATCTAACTTTTTTTAGATTTGTTCAATATGGTTTATAATTTTTCTTGTAATGCTGTGGATTAGTTTGCAGCGTTGCTGTAAATATATATTCCATGTCATGTGCCATAAATGGATTTTATATAAACCCATGTCACACATTGTCACACTATGTATAAATATGAGTGCGTAGTGGTAGGGGTGCTCTCATTGAGCTGATTGGTGCCATTTTCGGTACGATCAGGATGAGGGTTCAAAAACGTTTATGCTCTTCATGACTGGATTCACATTCTCAAAAAATGTGGTTATGCTTTCCGATTCGGAACGTATATATAGCATGGAGTTGTTTAAGGAACTCCGCACAATGTGTGGAATTTCAAT
>JAIORJ010000109.1 GCA_021108185.1 Methanococcoides sp.
GAGGGAACTCTGGAAAAAGTTGATATCTGGGAAAGCAAGGAAAATGCCCGAAGATACTGGGAAATGTCACAGAACAAGGGTGCTGACCGCATTGAACAGACTTTAAGTTAGCTCGATCTTAAAGTGGATTCGCGTGTTCTCGACATTGGTTCCGGACCGGGTGCTCTGGCCATCCCTATCTCCAAACGTGTTCGGGAAGTGGTGGCAGTTGAACCCTCGGACGGGATGATGTCCGTATTGCAGGAAAATATCGAGGAGCTGGGGATCAGCAATGTCAAGTGCATTCACAAAGGCTGGGAAGATATTGATATTGATGAACTTGGTGGGAAGTTCGACATTGTCATTGCTTCTTATTCGCTGAATGTGCCCGATATAAGGCAAACGTTCGAAAAGATACAGGCGGTTTCCAGTGGCTCTGTTTATGTTTACTGGTTTGCAGGGGAGACATCCTGGGATGATCAATACCGTGCCATATGGCCTGCTCTGCATAATGAGGAATATCACAGTTCCCCTAAATGCAATGTCATGTACAATGTCCTTTATGACATGGGTATATTTCCCAATATGGAGGTGTTCCCAATGCAGAGAAGTATGACCTTTTCTTCCATGGATGAAGCGGTCAAACACTATGTTCCGCATTACAGGGCATACACTGATGCACAGGTCTCAATACTCCGGGAATATCTGAAAGAGATCCTGCCGGTCAATGAAGATGGTTCCATACTGCACCTTGGGGATACCACGCGGGTCCGGATGTGGTGGGACAACGCTTCTGATGATTGAAAAACGATCAGGAAAAATCTGGATGGATGTCCTTTTTGAAAAGACTGTATTCCTTTGCCAGCATGACGAAGGTCACCAGAAAAGAGAGTCCGTCAGATAATGGGAATGCCATCCATACTCCCTGAAGTTCAAAGAAACGAGGGAGTATCAGGACAAGTGGTATCAGGAAGAGCACCTGTCTGCTAATTGATAGGAAGAACGCTGGCTTCGCTCTTCCCAGTGTCTGATATATGGATGCTCCTACGATCTGGAATCCGACCAGGGGCAGTGCAAGTGCCATTATCCTCATTGCTGCTTTTCCTGCCTCTATCAATTCTTGGTCAGTGGTGAATATGCTGAACAACTGTTTTGGGAATATGAAGAGCAGTAAGAACCCTGCAATTGATACCACTGTAGTTATTTTCATGGCCAATGCTGTAGAACTGATGACCCTTTCGTAGTTCTTTGCACCATAATTGAACCCCACTATAGGTTGCAGGCCCTGTACAATGCCTATCATTGGCATGAAAGTGAACATGAACAATCTATTAACGACACCAAATACTGCTATCGGAATATCTCCTCCGTAAACAGCAAGCACATTGTTTATCACTATCACCATAAGGCTGCCCGATGCACTTCTTGCAAATGAGGAAGTTCCGATGGTGACCATTTCTTTCAGTATCTCGGGGTGGGGTACGAAATATCTGATGTGGAAATTAAAACTGCTCATTCCCTTTGTGAAATAATATAGGAGGTAGAGGGCACTTACCACCTGTGAAATAACGGTTGCAATAGCTGCACCTTTTATACCCATATTCAGTCCAAAGATGAATATGGGGTCAAGGATTATGTTAAGCCCTGCTGATATTACCATTGTAAACATGGCCACTCTTGCATTTCCTTCCGCACGAACAATGTTATTTAGTGTCATGGAAAATGCAAAGAAGATCGTGCCGTAGAGGATTATCTTTGTATAATCGTATGCAAATGGCATGATAGTTTCTGTGGCACCGAACATTCTCAGCAGGGGTTCAATGTAAACGATACCTAATATCGTCATAACGATGCTAAGTGCAAGTATGGCAGTTATGGCGTTTCCGAGTGCGATATCTGCACGTTCGTGTATCCTTGCACCTAAGCTTCTGGAGATGATGGACGCACTTCCTATGCCTATTGTTAGTGCTATTCCCATGATTATCATCTGGATCGGGAAGGCAATGGTTATCCCTGCAATACCCTGTACACTTTCCGCTCCAAGTGCCCGTCCTACAAAAATAGTATCTACAAGACTATAGAGGGCCTGGACTATCATTCCAATGGTCGCAGGCAGTGAAAGCTTAAAAAGGACCTTTTTAATGCTATCTTCTGAAAGCATTCTGGCTCTCTCGTTCATAGGTATTTCCTCAGAAGTCTGTGGGATGAAAAGAAAACACCTTATAAATCAGTTCCGTATTTATCTTTTTTAGTGTGACCTTTAGGATTCTATGACTTAACCGGTCGGCACTACAAAAGTAGTTCAATGGTATAATTGTATACTAAATTAATAATATCAGGGAGTTATGCAATCTTATGTCTATGGGTGAAAAAACATCTTTCTCATTAGATAATGTCAGATTTCCGAAAAACAACCAATATTCATATCATTTCCCGGATATTTCAAGTCTGTGGCCAACGCTACATCTTTTGAATAGTTCTACACTGGTGTCGATCTCCGGCGCTTTAAGGATATACCTTGCTTTCCTTTTATTACAGTTACAATTCAATGTCCTTTCCTGCATAGGTGGCGGCCTGGTGGTATATTCTGTATATACTCTCGATCGCGCACTTGATTCTGAGGAAGACGCAGTGAACAGGTCTGAGCTTATCGGAGCAAGAAGGGATATTGCACTTTTTGTGTCATTGCTGACATTCCTTATTGGTGCTTATTTCCTGTTCCTTGATGGTTTATTGCTTCTTGCTTTTTTGCCTCTGGTGACCGGTTTCCTTTACAGTAAAGGGATCAAGGTCGGAAAACATCATCTCAAGCTCAAAGGCGGTCTCGGTGTGAAGAATCTGGTTGTCGGCATAACCTGGGGTGCATTCATTGCAGGTATTGCAGGCTGGTATGCAGAAAGCATATTGTCTGTGTTTGCTGTGTTCCTTTATTTTGGGTGCAAACTTTTCGTAAACTCTTCGGTGTATGATTTCAAAGATCTCAAAGGCGATGCCCTGGCAGGAATAAAGACACTTCCTGTAAGTCTTGGCGAACAAAAGACACGTGCTATCCTTCTGGGAATCCACCTGTTCTCTCATTCCCTTCTATCGATCCTGATAATGTCAGATTTTCTTGCCTATGAACCGATTTTACTGGTCTACAGCTTCATTGCAGGTCTTGTCTGTATCAATCGTTTTGCAGCCCCGGTTGAAAAAGAGTCAAAGAACAGGTTGTACAAACGACTGTTCGTTGTGGATGGCGAATCGAGTATGATCGTAGGGCTAAGGGCAATCATGGGAGTTTGATATTGTGTGGAAGATCAAAGGGATTTTATCTCCCTTGCTTTCTCTTTATAATACTCAAATAACTCTTTTCCCCATTGCACAGCAGCTTCGTCGTGTCCTATTAAATCGTTTTGTGGGTCATATGTACCGTTCTTGAAGAACAATGACATGGAAAAGAAATTGTCAGTTACAATGAATGCGACCTTTGCTTCATCTATCAGGTAGAGCTTTGTATTGTCAGAGTTCAGATACGTCTCCAGTGAATCTCTGTATTCGTCCTTCACCTTTTCGAAAACATTTTTTGCCAGAACAAGCTTTGTAGGAACATCATTTTTGGCTAGACTGACAAAGAATTTCGGATATACCGGGATAAAGATGGTAGAAACTCCATCTATTTCGCTTGATTTTGTGATGTTTCCAAGGAAATTCTTATGGGAGTCATATATGTTTTCCAGACCTTCCTGGTGGACAGAGCATTCACTAAGGTCACCGATCCTATCAAGAAGCTTTTGTGGTATTCCATCAAGTAAGTGTTCTTTCCAGAAATCTTCGTTCCTTTCTATAGCATCAAGGGTTTTTATCAGCGGCTTTAGATACTTGGATGCCACCTTTCCGATCGGTGTAATGTGGTACTTTTTTTCATCTTTGAATATGAGGTTTGAAGCTACCATCTCTTTTATTCGGGGTGATATCTCTGGCGAGCTCACCTTGAAATATTCCCTTATTTGTGATAATGTACGAGGTTCTTCTTCTATGAAGAAAAGAAGGTCTTTTCTTTTTTCTGAAAATGTGAGAACGCTTAGCAATCCACTTGATTTCATTTCCCTCAACTCCATGGTGTTGGGTGTACCGATTACATATATAATTAATGGACACCTTTTAAATATTTATTATCAAATACTTGGATTTTTTAAAACACAACTACCCTTTTTCTTTAAGTTTTGATAGTATCCACTCGATAAGTTCGTATCAATGGTTCGTACTCCCAGTTCCACCAAATATACAATTGAAAATTATCTTACTTCTACTGTAAATATGTGGCGATAGCTCTAAAGGAAAGATCTGTCATAAAAAAGAAGAGAATGTGTGCAAAAACACACATCCAAGATGTTATCAGTGTAGGAAGTGTCTCATTCCAGTGAACACCATTGAGATGTTCAGACGATTTGCAGTAGCAATGACCTCATCGTCCCTTATGGAACCGCCTGGTGAGATTATGTATCTTATCTTGCTTTCATCAGAATAGATTATACTGTCATCGAATGGGAAGAACGCATCAGATGCCATGACTGACTCTGAAAGTATGGATTGCCAGTATTCTTCAAAGCTCATATCCGGCTTTTCCCTTTCATAGATGATCTCAAGGTTCTCTTTTGCTTTTGTTGCTGCAAGTTTGCGTATGGAATCAACACGGTTTGGCTGTCCTGCTCCCATTGCTATCATAACGTAGCATCCGTCCTTGTATTCGTATGCAAGTGTCACGGAATTGGATTTTGTGCTCTTGCAGGCGCAAATACAGAATTCGGACAGTCCGCGTTTCTCTTCAGGGTATGCAGTTTCAGTAACACAGTCCCACTTCTCGTAAAGCCCGATGTTCCTTGTCTGTTTCAGCATTCCTCCGATCACATATTTGTATGTGGTCTCGGTATCAAATGCATCATTGAACTGTGGCAATTCAAGAAGGCGCAGATTTGAGCTCTTATCTTTCAGATATTCAAGGGCATCATGCTCGAATCCTGGTGCTAGGATGATCTCCACGAACTTACCCTTAAGGAACTCTGCGGATTCAAGGTCGAAAACGGTATTGGTGCAGATTATACTACCAAATGCTGATACAGGGTCACCATCCCATGCATGCTCCAAAGCTTCGCAAAGAGTGTTACCGGTTGCCAGTCCGCATGGGTTATTGTGTTTGACAATGGCAACTGCGGGATTCTCGTTGCCTACCTCTTTGATGGTCTGGAGGGCATTGTCCGCATCTACATAGTTGTTGTATGAAAGTTCCTTTCCATGCAATTGCTTTGCATTTGAGAGTGCAGGACCAATGATCGCCTCATCCTTGTAGAATGTAGCTTCCTGATGCCAGTTCTCTCCATATCTGAGCTTTGTACCCTCAGTGAAGTTCATACGCAGGACATCTTCATCGAGGAGGGTCTTGCTCAGGTACGTATCAATATTGCTGTCATAATTTGCAGTGTGCCTGAATACCTTGACCGCAAGTTTCTCGCGGGTGGTGTCAGAGACCACGCCGGCAGACCTCAATTCCTTGAGGACCTCTCCATAGTCTTCAGGGTCTGATATTACTGTTACAGACTTGTAGTTCTTAGCGGCAGAACGAAGTAAGGTTGGTCCTCCGATATCGATGTTCTCGATAGCTTCGTCAAGGTTCACACCCTCTTTCGAGACTGTTATCTCGAAGGGGTAAAGATTGACAGCTACCATGTCGATAAGCTCGATGGATTCCTTCTCAGCTTCTCCCATGTGTTCAAGATTTCCTCTCATACACAGCAATCCGCCGTGTATTCTTGGGTGGAGTGTTTTTACACGTCCTCCCATCATTTCAGGAAATCCGGTAACTTCTGAGACGTCGATCGTCTCAATACCCGCATCGCGAAGCATCTTCGCAGTTCCACCAGTCGATATAATCTCTATGTTCAGTTGCTCTAGTCCCCGTGCGAAATCCACGATTCCAGTTTTGTCAGAGACGCTTAGCAGTGCCCTTTTTACCAAAAAATCACCAAGTTAGATTGTTATATATGTTGTATAAATGTTCTGGTTGGCCATTATGGCCGTCAATTCCAAAGTTCACCCAAATTTCACAACCGGGCAAATTGTAACACAAGCACCACAATGAGTGCATTTACTGCTTATGATCGCCTTTCCGTCTTCTATAGTTATACAGTCTTTAGGACACTTTCCTACACAGACCCCACAACCCATACATTTCAAAGTCCGTCTTACAGCTCTTTCGATCTGGGTCATGAACTCTCTTGCATCTGTTTCGTTATTGCCTCTTGCAGTTACTGTTCCTGATGCGAATATCTGTGCACGGTCATCTTCGTGATGCACAGAAGCAACACCCTCGATATAGGCAACTTTACCTGCTGTACGGAGCAATCCGGTGGTTTCCAGAAGTTCCATGTCCAGTGCAATGCCGAAACTGCCTTCAGCTGACATTCCACCTTCGCGGCATGGTCTGTATCCTGAGGTTACACTGAATTTCAGCTCACCTTTAACATCACTCTTTGGTATGATATTGATCCCCTTTTCCTCTGCTATTTTTGCAATAGCCGGTGGCAGGGTCTGCCATCTCCATAGTCCGTGCTCTACCCACTCTTTCGAGAGTCCCATCTTCTCCGCATATTCAAGCAGATGGTCATTAAGCCGTTGTTCCAGTTCAGGATGTGTTTCTTTCAGCCTGTACAGGTCCGACAATGAAGATGATGGGCATAACCAGCATCCTATGCGGTCGAATCCCCTCTCGTACATTATATTATAGGGTACGCCGGTCTTGAATATATAGAGCCAGACGTGCATTGCTGTCCAGTCCTGTATGGGGGACGCTCCGATCTGGTTGCCTACCCACGGGTTCTTCCAGACACGCTCGCTGTTCGCCCTTGCAGCGGACTCGTACTTTCTCTGCCCGATAAAAGTAAGGCATCCATCTTCATAATTGTCATTGATTATCTGTGAGATAGGTCCAAGTTTACAGACCTTGCAACACCAGCGTGCTTCCACTGACGGAGGTCCGAAGTCCCCTACAGATTCCCAGAAAGCTTCTCCTGCGTCCTTTGTCCGAAGAGGGCGCTGATAATGTTCCACTATGTCCTTCACATTCTCTATGGTCTCAGGGAATTCAAGTCCTGTGTCAGCGAAAAGGAGTTCGTAATCATCAAGGCACTCACTGACAAGCTGTAATACTGCAAGGCTGTCCTTTCCTCCTGAATAGGAGACGCTAACCGGCCGGTTCACAGTTTCATTAGTATGTTTGATGAACTGGTGTGCTTTATCTTCGAAGAGCGCAAGTATCTCGGAATTCGCTTTGACAGCATCATCCCATGTCTGTCCGCCTTCAGGCACATCTATCTTTTCAGGCTTGCCTTTCCATCTGTTCTTGACACCAACACCCTTTTTGTGCTCGATCATGTCCGCACCACTCATGCGTGCCCTTCCGACTGCAACGATCTCACCTTCAGGTGTAAGCACAACAGTCTCGTCAGACACCTGTATCTGTGGATCGGCATCTATGATCCCCGGAGCCAGTACGCTTGCCCCTTTCAGGATAAAACTGACTGCACCGCTATCAAGCACTACCCAGCCCTTCATCTCTTTCAGGTCCTTGCCTTCAAAAAGGCGTCTTGCACCGGCCAGTCTCGGCAGGAGTACCCACTTCAGACTATCCATTTCAAAACGGAAACTTGCAAGGACCTCGCCATCAACGATTATCTCTTCCATCCTGTCATCGTAGGGTGCTTTATTGAGCACAGCCAAGTGCCCTTCAGGTATCAGGGGCGCATTGAACTGTTCCAGTGAGACCGCATTTATATTGTCTATATCATACTGGAATGCTGGTCTGATGTCGCCAGGCGGGGTGACACTTACTTTTGTAGTTGTCTTGCCGCAGCTGCATTTTTTCCCGAGTACGGGTACATTACAGTCTTTACACCAGTGCAGAAGCAGTTTTCCCAGATATACAGGTTTTGACATTGTAGATGGACACTGGAAGAATACATAAATAAGTGTTGGGTGCTCGGATATCTTAGAAGAATTTAGAGGCAAGGGTGGACTTGTTTGTGCAGAACTGTGTGAAATTACAATGTTCGCACATCTTCCCTTCTTTACGTTCAGGCAGGTTTCCGTCCTTTATTCTATCAACGCGGTCACGTATCTTAAGTACCTGTCTTCTGTCCTCTGGTCTGACCTTCACTTTTCGTATCTTCCCTTCCTTTGCGTATTCCACAAAACCTAGCTCTACAGTTTCCCCGCTGTTCTCCTCTACCAGCATTGAAAGAGCTGCAATATGTATCCTATCGTTCCCCCAAACTCCGTTTTCAGGGCATCTTCCGGTTCTTATGGAAAGGGGTGCCATCCTTTCTTCATATTGCACTATTGCAGAAGGGATGCCTGTCAGTTTCAGTCTGTCTGAATGAAGTACAGGTTCTGTTCTATGGGGCATTATACTTTGCATGAACTCAGCTTCGCTGCTCTTGAAGACCGCATCGGAAAGGTTTGTTGCAATATTATCAAGCAGTTCAAAGACGTTCTTTTCGGCAGTCTCTATCACATCAAAAGGGACATTTTTTAGCTCAGTGGAGTAGATGATGTCAAGTTCGCTCTTTACACGTTCGAATTCTGCGCGAAGTTCTTCCAAAATGCTTTCTTTTGTGGGCTTTGCTTTTTTGATAATGTCTGCATAACCCATGGCTAGCTCCTTTATCATCATATGTTCAATATATCCTGAACTGATGGTTGGCAGAAGCTCTTGCTCTCGGTATGTATAATATACTTGTCTGGGGCATTTTAAGTACAGAAGAAGTTCCGATACATTAGCATGTAATTTCAGATCTGCCAGGGACATGGTTTATAACAGATTATCGGCATTTTATAAATAGTTGAACCATATAATAGATTTTATTCGACAATTGTCGAAAGAGCGTTCGGTACATATATATGTGTGACACTCATACAGTTTATTGAAGCATGACCAAAGATATGGCCAATGAAAATATTCGTCAGCGTCTAGCTGAAAAAATGGCAGGCGAGATCACCTTATCCGAGAAACCCGGTGAGGCGCTGAAAAAATGGAGACTTAACTTCGAAATTGCCCAGACTGATCTTTCGGGCTATCTAAAAGTATCTCCTTCTGTGATCAGTGATTATGAAAGTGGAAGGCGAAAGTCTCCAGGAACTCTCATTGTCAGCAAGATAGTCGCTGCTCTTTTGGAGATCGATACTTCAAAGGGCGGACAGAAAATACACAGTTATGAAGGCATGCTTTATGCCGATCCGGGAGCTAAGGCGGTGTATGCGACCTATGAATATACATATCCTATACAGCTCGCCAAACTTGCTACCCTGATCGAAGCGGATGTTGTGAACAAAGGTGTGGAAAAACCCCTTTACGGTTTTACGGTTGTGGATAGTAAGAAGGCCATTCTTGAGCTTTCTTCCCATGAGTTCCAGAAACTCTATGGGTGGAGTACCGAACGTGCATTGATATTCACCAAGGTATCCACAGGAAAATCACCAATGGTGGCTATTCGCGTGACCAATCTGAAACCGGGGGCGGTTGTCATCCATGGGATTCGTGGCAACCAGGTCGATCCGATGGCAAAGAAGATGGCAGAGATCGACAGGATACCACTTCTCGCAACAACGATGGACATTGATGAACTGGTCGAAGTGCTGAAAAAGTACAGCCAGTATCATGTGATTGAATAATGATCGCCTTGAGATCGATTTTGAAAAACTTGAACATATAAACAGGTGAATGATTTATGAGTGTAGGAATTGTTTCTTACGGTGCTTATATCCCCAAATTCAGGATAAAAGTAGAAGATATTGCCCGTGTATGGGGAGATGATGCGGATATTCTCAGTGCAGGTCTGATGGTATATGAAAAATCAGTTCCTGACCTTGATGAGGATACTGCGACCATTGCAGTGGAAGCTGCAAGATCTGCGGTTTCACGTCACAATATAGATGCTAAGCGTATAGGGGCCGTTTATACGGGTTCTGAAAGTCACCCTTATGCTGTAAAACCCACCAGTACGATCGTTGCTGAAGCTATTGAAGCAACTCCTGCGCTGACCGCTGCGGATTTCGAGTTCGCATGTAAGGCAGGCACTGCCGCTATGCAGGCATGTATGGGACTGGTTGGCAGCGGAATGGTTGACCTTGGCATGGCCATAGGTGCCGATGTATCCCAGGGCGCTCCTGGGGATGCACTGGAATATACTGCAGCAGCAGGTGGTGTTTCCTATATTATCGGTAACAAGGAATCTGAGATGATCGCAGTTATCGAAGACACCTACTCATTTACCACCGACACTCCTGATTTCTGGAGACGTGAAGGTATGCCATATCCGGAACACGGCGGCAGGTTCACAGGAGAGCCCGGTTATTTCAAGCATGTGACCGGCGCTGCAAACGGTCTTATGGAAAAGATGGGCACAAAACCTTCTGATTATGACTATGCTGTTTTCCACCAGCCAAATGGGAAATTCCCTTCAAGGGTGGCAAAGATGCTGGGCTTCACTAAAGAACAGATCAAGCCCGGTCTGGTAGTTCCATGGCTTGGGAACACATATTCCGGTTCATGTATGATGGGTATTGCCGCAACACTCGACCAGGCAAAACCGGGTGACAGGATATTTGCAACGGCATTTGGTTCCGGTGCAGGCGGAGATGCGTTCAGTTTCAGAGTGACCGACAAGATCGATGAGGTCCGTGATGCTGCGCCAAAGGTTCTAGACCTTTTGAAAGATCCTGTATACATGGATTATGCAATGTATGCCAAACACAAAGGTAAGATAAGGCTTGCATGAGGGTGTTGATATGAGAGACGTAGCAATTATTGGTGTTAAGAACACAAATTTCGGTGAGATGTGGGATCGATCCTTCAGGGACATCGTTGTCGAAGCAGGTGTCGGTGCGATTGAGGATTCCGGTATATCTGGTGAAAAACTGGACGGCATGTACGTTGGTAACATGAGCGGAGGACAGTTTGTAGAACAGGAGCACATTGGTGCCCTGATAGCTGATTATTCAGGTCTTTCCTTAGACCTTCACATTCCATCCACACGTGTCGAGGCAGCATGCGCTTCAGGCGGTCTGGCGTTCAGGCAGGCTGTAATGGCAGTAGCTTCCGGTCACGAGGACCTTGTAATGGCAGCAGGTGTGGAGAAGATGACCGATGTTTCATCAGCGGCAGCTTCAGCAGCACTTGCAGCAGCAGCAGACCGCGAATGGGAAGGCATCATGGGTGCGACATTCCCTGGTCTTTATGCAATGATAGCAAAGATGCACATGCATCAGTATGGTACCACAAGCGAACAGCTTGCTTCAGTTGCTGTGAAGAACCACAAGAATGGATCAATGAACCCGATCGCACAGTACAAGAATCGTATCACCATAGACAATGTCCTTAATTCCATTATGGTGGCTGACCCCTTGCACATATTCGATTGTTCACCTATCACAGACGGTGCATCAGCATTGGTACTTGCTCCTGCGGATATCGCACACGAGTACACTGACACTCCTATCTATGTGAAGGCGACAGCACAGGCAAGCGATACAATTGCTTTGCATGACCGCCGTGACATCACAACACTGGATGCATCCGTAGCTGCAGGAAAGCGTGCTTATGAGATGGCGAAGATGACCCCTGCGGACATCGATCTTGTGGAGGTTCACGACTGTTTCACGATTGCAGAGATATGTGCCATCGAAGACCTTGGCTTTGTAAAGAAAGGTCTGGGTGGTAAGATGACCGAAGATGGTGAGACGGCTATTGGCGGAAAGATCCCTGTGAACACTTCCGGTGGTCTGAAAGCATGTGGTCATCCGGTTGGTGCTACTGGTATCAAACAGCTCGTTGAGGTCACCCAGCAACTTCGTGGGGATTCAGGTCCTCGTCAGGTCGATGGCGCAGAGGTCGGGATGACTCATAATGTCGGAGGATCCGGCGCGACAGCAGTTGTAAACATCTTATCGAGGAAGAGGTGATTAAGAATGTCTGTAGCAAGATTCTGGAGAAAGCAGATCAACAGGTACAATATTGTGGGAACTCACTGCAAGACCTGTGATACACACTACTATCCACCACGCAACGTTTGTCCGAAATGCAGGCGTGATGGTGATATCGAGGCTTACAAGTTCGCTGGTCCGGGCAAGGTAGTGACCTACACCATAATTCACACCGCAGCAGAAGGATTTGAAATGCAGGCACCATATGCGCTTGCCATTATCGAACTGGATGAAGGTCCAAGGTTCACAAGTCAGGTGGTTTGTGATCCAAAGGAAGTTTCTATTGGTATGAGGGTCAGGCCTGTGTTCAGAAAGCTCGGTGAGAGCGGTGACAAGGGTATGATCTATTACGGAACGAAGTACGTCCCGGATAATGATCGAAATTGAAATAAAAGTGCGTGCCGAACATGCCCCTGTAAAGGACAGGGTCGTAAAGCTCGGTGCGCAAAAAGTTCGTACGGAAGATCACGTTGATGTGTACTACAATTCACCTCATCGTGATTTTGCCAAAACGGACGAAGCATTGAGGTTGCGTAGTGTCGATGGTGGCACACGCATGACCTATAAGGGCAAGAAGCTCGATGAAGTTTCCAAGACGCGGGAGGAATTTGAGACTCCAGTGGATGGTGTGGCTGCCCGGAGCATCCTCAATGCACTTGGTTTTTTTGAGTCCGGTGTCGTGAAAAAGACGCGTGATATCTACAAATACGACGACATAACTATCTGTTTTGATAATGTCGAAGGTCTAGGTGAGTTCGTGGAAGTTGAACTTGTTGCGGATTCGGACATTGAGGGTCATAGGGAAAAGCTCTTCGGCTTCCTTGAGATGATAGGGTCAAAAAAAGAAGATTCCATCAGGACATCTTACCTTGAGATGCTGATAGATTGAGTTAATTTTGTTAAGGGGGAAGTCCCCCTCATTTTTTCAGTGTATGCAGGTTCCTGGATTTGTTTCCTTTTCCGGCTGTAAAAGGATGGCGTTATCAGCAGCATCCACTCCAGCAAGTACCATTCCGTTGGATTCGACACCACAAAGTTTTGCAGGTGCAAGGTTTGTGAGGACTGCGACCTGTTTTCCTATAAGCTGTTCAGGCTCATGTGATTCTTTTAAGCCTGCAACTATCTGGCGTGTTTCCTCTTCCCCAAGGTCCACCTGAAGTTTTAGTAATTTCTTTGATTTTTTGATAGCTTCAGCGGATACGATGGTTCCAATGCGTATATCCATTTTTGAGAAATCGTCGAATGTGATCAAATCTTTCATCTCCTCTATTTCTTTTACTTCTTCTACTTCTTCTGTGCCACTTTCCTTTGCAATTGCTTCCTTTACCCTTGCAGCAGATATGGCTTCCATCTCTTCGGTCTTCTCATCTTCTATCTTCTCAAAGAGGATGGATGGTTTTTCAAGTGTGGTTCCACTCTTTACGAGTTCAGTGGCTTCCATATAATTTGTTTCATGGACGTCTGTTTCCATGCCTATCTGTTTCCATGCCTCTTCCATCTTTTCCGGAAGTATGGGTTCAAAGAGCAGACAGAGTGCTTTTGTGATCTGGGCACAGTTCTTGACAACTTCTCCACATGCTTCCTTGTTCTCTTTTATGAGCTTCCAGGGTTCATTCGACTGGAAATATGTGTTTCCATATGAAGCAAGTGCCATTACAGTGTCCGCATATTTCTTGAACTCGTAGTTCTCCATGGCCTCTTTTGCATTTTCAATGGTTGTGTTGATCTCGTCAAGGATGTCCTGGTTTACCTCTCCTTCCGGTATCTCTCCGAAGTTCTTATGTGTGAACAGCAGTGTCCTGTACAGGAAGTTTCCGAAAACACCTACGAGTTCGGTGTTGACCTTATCCTGGAACACTTTCCATGAGAAATTAAGCTCCTTTGTATGTGAGGTATAACTTGCAAGGTAGTAGCGTAGCAGGTCCTGATGGAATCCATGGTCAAGGTAATCCTCGTCCACCCAGACAACATATCCGCGGCTCTTGGAGAATGTCCTGTCCTCGATCTTTACCATTCCTGAAGCGACGACCGCATCTGGCTGATTATATCCGGCACCTTTGAGCATTGCAGGCCAGAAGATGCAGTGATGGTAGATGATATCCCCGCCGATGAAGTGGATGATACTTCCGTCATCTTTCCAGAACTTCTCCCAGCTCTCATTATTTGCTTCTGCCCATTCTTCTGTAAATGCAATGTATCCGATAGGTGCATCCACCCAAACGTATACCACAAGGTCCTCATGTCCCGGGAATTTGATTCCCCAGTCAAGACTCCTTGTGATGCACCAGTCGGTAAGTTCCTGCTTTACCCAGCCGAGGGCATAATTTCTTGCATTGAGGGTTCCGCCAAGCCCTTCAAGATGTTCCAAAAGGAAGTCTTTGAACTGTGAAAGCTTGAAGAAGAAATGCTCTTGTTGTTTATATTCAGCAGGTCCGTTGCATGTGGTGCAGGCGGGATGTTCAAGTTCTCCCGGTTCAAGATGCTTTCCACAACCCTGGTCGCATTCGTCTCCTCTTGCTTCTTTTTTGCAGTGAGGGCATGTTCCCTTTACGTACCTGTCCGGAAGGGAACGGTCGCAGGAAGGGCAGTATGCTATCTCGATGGTCTTTGGGTATACATAACCGTTCTCTATGAGTTTGCTTACTATTTCGGTTGTACGGTTATGGTTGGTGGGGTCATCTGTGGTGCCGAAAGCATCGAACATGACGCCCATTTTCTTGAAGGTCTCATCGAAGTGTTTGTGATATACCTTTATGATCTCGGTAGGTGTCGTTTTAAGTTCCTCTGCATTGAACACGATGGGAGTTCCGTGTGTGTCGGAACCACAAACGAATGTGACTTCCTGTCCTGTCTTTCTTAAGGACCTTGTGAATATGTCTGCGGGAACATAGGTGCGTAAATGACCTACATGCGCCTTTCCATTGGCATAAGGCAGTCCGCATGTGACAAGAACTGGTTTCTCTGATGGGAATTTGGACATTATTGGTCTCCATGATCATTAGTTTTCTTTTGCATAGTGTGCAATCGTAAAATATATTTCGCTTATATGTGTCCCTAAGAGAAGCTTTTTGAATGGTCAGGTACAATTTACAATATATATTAGGGGTGTTGGATGAGCTATAACACAGATCCAGAAAAAGATAATGAGGGTAACGATGAGCTTATGGAAGAGCTCCTTGAGGAATCCGTATTGGGAGCTCCCGATCTTGGTGCATTGGAATATTCACAGGAACCTGAATATACGGAGATACTGGACAATGTTCATGAGCAAGGAGGCTCAGTGGACAATGTTGTTGTGGAGACTTCCAAACCCTATGATGCTGGTCCTGTGAAGAAGACCCCTTACGTGGATGTGGGGGATAAAAGGGTTCCATATGGAAATGAACCTATGTCCTCCAGAGAACCGCCTCAGTACACACCTCCTGAAAAGAAGGACCGCAAATGGCAATATATTGCGGTCATCTCAGTACTGATGTTGATTATAGGCGGCAGTTTCGCAGTTATCTATATGTCATTTGGTGGGGACATCTATACTACCGACGATAAGGTCGCAGTTATATATGTACAGGGTTTCATGCTGACAGGAAACCTCCCCTCTGGCTTTGGTTATGCTACTTCTGAAGATGTCTGTAACAGCCTGCGTAAAGCAACCGAGGATGATAGCGTAAAGGCCATTGTCCTGAGGGTGAACAGCGGCGGTGGTTCTCCTGTGGCTGCAGAAGAGATCGTTACTGAGATCAAGAGGGTACAGGACATGGGAATTCCTGTGGTCATCTCCATGGGTGACGTGGCAGCGAGTGCTGCATATTATATCTCCGCGCCGGCAGATCTCATTGTTGCAAATCCTTCCACGACCACCGGAAGTATCGGTGTCATCAGTGTCTATACCAATAGGTCTGAGTTCTACGACAACGAAGGTATTGAGTTCTATGTCTCCAAATCGGGTTCATTCAAGGACGTGGGTGGCGATTGGAGGGGACTTACTCCTGAGGAGAAAGAATATGTGGATAATGTTGTGCTCGATGTCTATGACCTGTTCATTACCAGTGTTGCAGAAAACCGTAATATGACAAAGGGTGAAGTGAAAGATATTGCAGATGGTCGTATCTACATCGGTAAGGAAGCACAGAAGCTCGGGCTTGTGGACGAGCTTGGTAATTTCTATGATGCCATTGATGCAGCGGCTGAACTTGGTGGTATCGAGGGAGAACCTGTGGTCTATTATATTAACAAACCATCTCTTTCAAGCATACTGTTCGGTTCGGAAGAAACGATGTCCTCACAGGCTGCAGAGCAGTTAGCGAGTTATTATACTGAAAGTCCGGTGGGATATTTGATCGAATGATGTAAGTTCATCTCTGGGGGATATGGATGTTGGAAGGTGCTCAGTTCGGAACGTTCCTTTTTGGTGCGTTTGGTGCTCTATTGCTGGTTTATATATCCAAGGATGTGGCCATTCCTGAATTCCGTCCTCTTTATGATATTTCTGATATGCAAAGAGAAGCTCGCAGACATCGCAAGCATATAGAGAAAACCGAGTCGGACATAGATTCTTTGCAGGATCGATTGAGGTCTGCTTCGATATCCGATGATGCACAGGTTCTGTCACGTGTGTTGGAAAGTTATCTGACGGAAGTAGAAGCTGAAAGGGCCCGTTTGCATGTTCTGGAAAAAGAGATAAAGAATGGTCAGCTCCTCTCTCGCGGACTCGGATTCTTTTTTTATATCGTTCTGGGTGGCGTATTTGGAACTCTTCTTTCCGGTCAGGTAAATATTACGTTCGTTTCTGAGGGCGTGTCCAATTTTCTAGAGTCATTTGTTATTGGTGCCACCTGGACAAGTTATCTTTCTTCTATAGGTATCCGTTCTACTCAAAGGAGGGTAGGTGGGCAGGTGGACAAGCTAAGGGATGAGTTCTCACGTGATATGGAACGATATAGGAAAGACCTTAAGGAACAGATATTTGAGACCGCGAACAGGGTGAATGCTGATTTGGGTGTGGAAGAAGGCTCGAGCTATGAGCTCCTTTGGTCTGCAGTTTCAGAAAAGCTTGATGATACCGGGCTTAAGTTCGTTGATGAACTGGATGAGACAAAACGTGTTATTGATAATGATGTAAAAGGTCTCCTTTGAGACCTTTGACCTTTTCAACCCATTTTTGTAAATTCCCATCCGAGATGTTCTTTGATGATGGTGTAGGCCATCTGTGGTGGGAATGCACCTACCTCTGTTATTATCATGTCAATATATTCTGCAGGGGTTATGTCGAATGCGGGATTCTTGACCTTCACATTTGGCATTCCTGCAAGAACCTCTGCATCTATGACCTCTTCAGGTGATCTTTCCTCAATATCGATCAGGTCCCCTTGAATGGTCTTCGGGCTGAACTTGAACGTCTCTGCCACACACAAAAGGTTCTTCCTTGCCTCATTTGCAGCAAGTGCAAGCTGGGATGTACCCACTTTGTTCACGAGTGCACCGTTGATGGTTATTGCATCCGCACCTACTATTACGGTGTCAACATCCTTCATGCAATACCTTACTGCAGAATCCACGATCAGCGTGGTTGGGATGCCATGATCGTTAAGTTCCCTTATGGTAATGAGTCCCTGCCTTCTTGGTCTTGATTCGGTGGCAATGACGGATATATCTTTACCCTGTTTAAAAGCGGTTGTTATGACCGAAAGAGCAGCATGGGAATTGCAGTGTGTCATTATGACATCGCCGTCACGTATCCTCTTTGCACCTATCTCTCCCATCTTCTCAAGAGCCTGGCCTGCCTGTTCCAGGAACTTGTCCGCGTTACGGATGATCTCTTCCCTTGCTTCTGAGACTTCTGTTGCAGTGTGGCGTTTTGTAAGCTGGACTGCATTTGGGAGGGATACTGCTGTGGGCCTGGTCTGGATCAGTATATTGGCAGCTTCATCGACCTTTTTATTAAAGTCTTTGATGTTCGTCACCTTTATACTGAGCACATAATCACGAAGTGCTGCAGATGCTGCTTCAGCTATCCTTCCAGCTCCTCTTATCTCCATCGTGCGGATCTTTTCCGCGGTATCAAGTAATTGCTGCATATCAATATATTTGAAGGGAAGGCATTTATATGTATTCGCTTTATGCCACTTCCGATACCTGGATGCGCTTTCCGATGTAGTAGGGAATCCCCAGTAACAATGCATAGTATATCCATATCAAGAGATGTGAATGGTAGTTCCTGTCGGCTATCGTCAGGTACATTGCAAGGTCAAGTGCCAGATTAACACTAAGAAATGTGATGCCAAGCAATTTTGCTTCTTCAGCTTTGTCCTTTGTATCCTTGAGATATGTCTTTGTGAAATATATTGTAAGAATTGGCAGAACAACTAATAAAGGTAAAGCTATCGCAGGCATTTTTGAGATGTATTCTATTGCCGGGATCGTTGAAAGCGCAGGTGTAATGAACACAATACACTCCCAGATAAAACCGATAAACCAGATTGCCAATGAGTATCTCACTGCGGAAAGTGGTCTATATGGTATATTGATCAACTAAGTACCTCCGCCCTCTAATCAGTAATCTCATATTTAAATGTTAGCTTCCATCCCACTTATTTAAATCAAATCAGAATTAACTATCCTCCATGAAAAAAATAACATCGATCAATCCTGTATATGGGACGGTTAATGGTGAATTCGAATTTCATTCTCTTGATAAGGTAGACCTTATCCTTAAAAGATCGAGCGAAGCATTCCAGTACTGGAGATCTCTGGAGGGTGCTGAAAGGGCTGTGTATCTTGAAAATGTTGCAAAGGTGCTTCGAAACGATAAACAGGAATTGGCAGAGACCATCACCATGGAGATGGGGAAGCCTATCAGACAGGCACTTGCAGAAGTTGAGAAATGTGCCAGCATGTTCGACCACTTTGCTGCTAACATCTGTTCTTTCCTTGAACCTGATATTGTGAGGGAGAGCCCTTCTGCCTTTATCTCATACGATCCAATGGGGGTCGTGCTTGCTATCAAGCCCTGGAATTTCCCTTTCTGGCAGGTATTGAGTGCTGCTTCACATATTCTTGCAGGCGGGAACACCATGGTGTTAAAACACTCCGGTTATGTTCCCATATGTGCGCTTAAGATCGAATCAGTTTTCGAGAAAGCCGGATTTCCAGAGGGTGTTTTCCAGACCCTTCTTGTGGATGGGCCTACTGCTTCTTCGTTGATATCGAGGCCGGAAATTGCAGCTGTCTCCTTTACAGGAGGATTGCCTGCCGGGCAGAAGGTCGCTGAGGTCGCTGGTCGCAACATGAAGAAATGCGTGCTCGAACTTGGAGGTAGCGATCCTTTCATTGTGCTGGAGGACGCAGATATTGAAAAGGCTGCAAAGGCAGGGGTTGCCGGAAGGTTCCTCAATACCGGACAGACCTGCATCTCTTCCAAACGTTTCATCATTGAAAGTTCGGTGGTCGATGAGTTCACTTCTGCATTTGTGGAATACACACGTAAGCTCAAAATAGGCGACCCTCTGGACAGGGGCACTGACATTGGTCCTCTCGTACGCGAGGGGCAGGTCTCATTGCTCGAAGGCCAGATCGGGAATGCCGTTTCAATGGGGGCAAAAGTGGAACTTGAAGGCGGTAGGATCGAGGGTGATGGGTATTACTTCTCTCCTGTGGTGTTGTCCAACGTATCTCTTGATATGCAGGTCATGAAGGAGGAAACGTTCGGTCCGGTGGCACCGATAATCTCAGTGGGGGATGAGCTGGAAGCTCTGAAGGTTGCTAATGCCACAGAGTTTGGTCTGGGTGCAAGCATCTGGAGCAGCGATAAGGAGAATGCATCGTTCCTTGCGTCTCAGGTAGAGTCCGGGGTAGTTGGAGTGAATGGTTTTTTCAAACCGGAAGCCGACCTGCCTTTTGGCGGAGTTAAAAAAAGTGGTATTGGGAGAGAACTCTCTCGATTTGGTTTCTATGAATTTATGAACATCAGGTCCACGGTGTTATTTTAATAAACTGCAGGTGGATATTCATTCAATGAGCATGATGCAAAAAATAGCTGACATTCCTGAAGAGCTCCTTGGGAATGTCCCCAAGCGATTCGATATTGTCGGTGATATTGCGGTTGTTTCTATTCCTGCTGAGCTGGAGCTTTACAAATTACAGGTGGCAGAACATATTGCTTCAATGAGGGGGAATATTCGCGGTGTGCTCAATAAGGTCACCAGACTTGAAGGTGAGCATAGGGTTGCCGGGTTCGAGGTCTTGTTAGGGGGCGAGCCGGTCACCACTCATGAGGAGTTTGGTTTCAGGTATGGGATGGACCTGCGTGAAGTTTTCTTTAACGGAAGGCTTGCGTTCGAAAGGCAGAGGGTGTCTTCCAAAGTGAGGACAGGTGAAGATGTCATTGTTCCGTTCTGTGGCATTGGTCCTTTTGCTATACCTGCTGCATCAAAGGGTGCAAAAGTGGTTGCAATTGAAAAGAACCCTCATGCATGTAGGTGGCTTTTTGAGAATGTGCAGTTGAACCAAGTTGGTGGGAACATTCATCCCATTCTGGGGGATGCATCGGACATTGGCAGTTTTCTTAAGGCTCGGTTCGACCGTGCGATTATCCCCATTCCTTATGGAATGGATGGTTTTCTTGAGAAGTTGTTACCTTTTGTGAGAAAGGGTGGGAATGTTCATTTTTATGCTTTTAAGAAACGATCTCAAATAGAGGGATTGTTGGAAGAGTATTCTGATATGGGTCTTGATGTTGTTGAGCATCGAAGGTGTGGGAATATTGCGCCGAGTATTAGCCGTTGGGCGTTCGACATGGTCAAGGAGTGCTAATGTTTCAGAAATATTGTGTGAGTCCATTAATTATCATTTCTTAATGGGATGGGTGTTCGTTCGTGAAGACCTATGAAGTGAAAAAGAGTTAATAAAATATTGTGCATTGGAGTTATTTTTATGACAGAAGATAATGAGGTTCAGATCGCTGATATGAGTATTGTTATAGTTTGTTCTACTGTGGACCCGGCAAGTCAGAATATAAAAGAGCATTTGCTAAAGCTCAGAGATTGGGTCGAAATGAGTGTTCCAGATGGTATCTTTGATGATCTTTCTGCGGTGTATCGGAGTGGGAATTTTCATATTGTCGAGGTTACTGGACATCATGTCTATCAGGATGGAATCGACAGGAAGATCAAAGAGGCAGGTTTGCCATGCGATCTTCTCATTTTCGCTTCCAAACATAAAAGTGCTGATGGCAGGCGGCTTTTGACCGCACACTTTACGGGAAACCCGGGTTCTGCTGATTTTGGTGGGTATCCTGGTGAGCTTTCTAAGGCTGCTCCGTTCGCGCTCCGCTGCTTGCTTAGGAATATGGCCGAGCTGTCGGAGGGTATCGGGTTCGATGTTTCGATGGAGTCCACTCATCATGGTCCCTCTGATCTTGATGTTCCTTCGGTCTATGCAGAGATCGGTAGTTCTGGGGTCGAGTGGGTCGATCGGGATGCGGGGGAGGTCGTTGCACGTTCTATCCTTTCCGTGAGGCAGGGAAGTTGTCCTGTGGCTGTTGGATTTGGGGGTGGGCACTACGCTGCAAGACAATCCGGGATCGTTCTGGGCTCGGATGTTTCGTTCGGTCATAATTTCCCGAACTATCAGCTTCAATTTGTTGATGGGGATATGTTCAGGAAGGCAGTTGAGAGGTCGGGTGCAGATCTTGTGTATTGTGACAGGAAGGCGATGTCCTCTGAGGAGAAGAAACGGATAAATGAGATTGCAGATGAATGTGGACTTGAGGTATTGAGGGAAAGTGACATCAAAGAGATGGACGGGGTCTGCTGGGATGTTTTCAGGATATTTTGGCATAAGGTTCGGGATGAGGGTCTTTCCGGGCGAGTTAAGGTCCCTGCTGGGATGAAAGATAAGTTGAGTGAGAATGCTTGCGATATTTTTGAGTTCGATGTGTCTAATGTTGTTACTGTTGTAGTTGACAATGAACTTCTCAAATTGGTAAGGTCTGTTGATGTAGGTGGTGTGAAAAGGTTGCTTAATATGTCGAATGTTGTCTATTCGGAACGCGATGATGCAACAATATCAAATCATTTCTATACTTTCTGGAATCGTGATGCAGAGAACTTCCTTACCTTTATTGTAGATGAATGCATTAAAATACTAAAAGGGCGTTATGATTCTGAATGCGTTTTCGAAGAAAATGTGTTGTATGTTTCGGATGAGAGATTCAGTCCTGAGCTCGCGCGAAAGTGGGGAGTTCCTTCCGGTCCTATGTTTGGGAAACTGGCAAAAGGTCAGTCCGTTATGATCGAGGGAAACACTATCCGACCAGAAATGGTCCATGAGAGAACACAGAAGAGTCTTGTGTTAAGGAATGCGATCTTTTGAACGATGTAGATAAATATAATACGAATCTCTATATATATTACGAATATCAATATTCCATACATTTGATCATGTTGCTATAGTGGAGGATATGTTATGAAATCCATAGTAGAAGAGGCATTAGCTCGATCTGTAGAAGAGACGCAAATCCGTTCCGGCGACGTTTCACAATCTGATAATGTTAATGCGGAACTTGAGGCAATGCTGAAGGATCTGCAGACTAACATCAAGGTTGTAGGATGTGGCGGAGGGGGTTCGAACAGCGCTCAGCGTATGCAACAGGAAGGCATCAAAGGTGCTGAAGTCGTTGCTGTGAACACGGATGCTCAGCATCTCCTGAATGTTACTACCGAAAGGAAGATCCTTATTGGTAAGAAGAAGACAAGGGGTCTTGGTGCAGGTAGTCTGCCTCAGATCGGTGAGGATGCTGCACTTGAGAGCATCGATGAGGTGCGTTCGATAGTGGATGGCTCCGATATGGTGTTCATTACTGCAGGCCTTGGTGGCGGTACCGGAACAGGTTCCGCTCCAGTTGTCGCAGAGGCTGCAAGGGATGCTGGTGCTTTGACGATCGCTGTGGTCACTCTTCCATTCTCCGTAGAGGGGCATGTAAGGCGTGAGAACGCAGAAGCAGGTCTTGAAAGGCTCAGGGATGTCGCTGATACTGTCATTGTCGTTCCGAACGATAAACTTCTTGAGGTTGTTCCAAGGTTGCCATTGCAGGCAGCGTTCAAGGTTTCCGATGAGGTTCTGATGAGGGCTGTGAAAGGCATTACAGAGCTTATTACAAAACCAGGTCTTGTGAACCTTGATTTTGCTGATGTAAGGACCGTTATGCAAAACGGTGGCGTTGCAATGATAGGTCTTGGTGAGGCTGATGGTGAGAACAAGGCTGTTGAGTCTGTTCAGAAAGCATTAAGGAGTCCTCTTCTTGATGTGGACATATCCGGTGCGACATCTGCTCTTGTGAATGTTGTCGGTGGTCCGGATATGACTATTGCAGAGGCTGAGAGCGTTGTTCAGGAAGTATATAGCAGGATCGATCCGAATGCAAGGTTGATCTGGGGTGCCCAGGTGGACCCTGATCTTGAAAATGCAGTGCGTACTATGCTTGTCGTTACTGGTGTGAGATCCCCACAGATCTACGGAAGTGGGAATTCCAAGAACGTGACGCGGAAATACGGGATCGATTTCGTAAAATGATCAGGGGATCTATCTCCTTATCTTTTTAATTTGTTCTGTATGATACGGTGCTGTTCAATCGAAAGGTATTTTATTTAGTACGTTATTTAAACGATACTACAATTTTATAGTCGGATCGATCGTTGGTGAATTGTATCGTATCAACTCGTACATATCAATAATACTAAAACTGGTTGTGAAAAGTTTGGCAGAGAATATGTTAAAATCGGCTAAGATAAACCGCAATGTCGTTCAGGTCCTCAAGTCATATGTGAGGATACTGAAATTATCCAAGAAGCCTTCCAGAGAGGAATTCCTCATGATCGCTAAGGTCGCTGGTGCCGGAATTCTTGTGATCGGCCTTGTTGGTTTCCTTATTTATGTGCTGTTGACCGTAGCTCCACAGTGGGTGTAACTTTATGGGTGAAGATGCCGCTATATTTGTTGTAAAGACAACTGCAAATCAGGAACGTTCGGTTGCTGCTATGCTGGCTCAGGTTGCAAAGAAGGATAATCTTGATATCAGGTCGATAATTGCTCCTGATGAGCTCAAAGGTTATGTACTTCTGGAATCTTCCGATTCCGGAGCCGTGGAACAGGCGATCCAGACAGTTCCTCATGCGAGGACTGTTGTAAAAGGTCAGTCTAGTATAGCGGAGATAGCACATTTCCTTACGCCAAAGCCAACCGTTACAGGTATTACAGAAGGTGCTATTGTCGAAGTGACCTCTGGTCCTTTCAAGGGCGAAAAGGCACGTGTGAAGCGTGTTGATGAAGGCCATGAAGAGATCACTGTGGAACTGTTCGATGCAGTCGTACCAATACCTATAACTATTCGTGGTGATACTGTACGGATACTTAGGAAAGAGGAAACAAATTCCTGAGTGAATAGATTCTATTCATAGATCTAATCTATAAACTTATTTAATTAATTTATAAAATTTAAAAAGGTGTTGCTCGAATGGCAAGTGTAGTAGAAGCATTGGTTCCTGGCGGTAAAGCAAATCCTGGTCCTCCACTGGGCCCTGCGTTAGGACCTCTTGGTGTTAATATTAAAGACGTGATCGAAAAGATCAATGAAAAGACAAAAGATTACAATGGGATGCAGGTTCCTGTTAAGGTTATCGTTGCTGACGATAAGAGTGTTGAGATCGAAGTGGGTACTCCACCAACATCCGCATTGATCCTTAAGGAACTTAACATCGAAAAGGGTTCAGGAGAGTCCGGTACCGTTGTTGTTGGCAATCTTGAGATCGCACAGGTCGCAAAGATCGCACGTATGAAGAAAGACGATATTCTTTCCTATTCGCTTAAGGCTGCAATCAAAGAAGTCATGGGGACCTGTGTTCCTATGGGTGTAACGATTGAAGACCTTGATCCAAGGGAATGCCAGAAAGCTGTTGATGAGGGCAAGTTCGACGAGTCTCTCGCAGCAGAAGCATGGTAATTAAAGAGATACTAGTATCTTTTTAATATCTATATCAAATTCAAACGAGTTGGTCAGTCTTTCTGGCTGACCGACAAGTTTTAAACAGATGCTTTAATATTAAAGCTTCGTAATTGAGATGAGAATCTCCTTACTTTACCGTAGTAGGCCGGAGCGGCCGCAGAGGCGGGTATGCAATTATTGTATGCCTACCGGATGCAGATGCTATCTGTGTCAGAACATATGTTCAATAACTACGGGGAGGAATAGAATGGTAGAAGAAACTACTTTAGATCTAGTAAAACAGTTAATTGAAGGTTCCCCGGAACGTAAGTTTTCCGAGAGCTTGGATCTTGCAATTAACTTAAAGAATCTCGATATGAGTCAGCCTAAGAATCGTGTGGATGAGGAGATAATCCTTCCTAACGGCCTTGGTAAGACCATGAAGATCGCTGTTTTTGCAAAGGGTGAGGTTGGACTCAACGCAAAGGATGCTGGCTGTGACTATGTCCTTACGGAAGAGGATATCAAGGAGCTCGGCGAGGATAAATCAAAGGCAAGAAGTCTCGCAAACGAGTGTGATTTCTTTATCGCAGAAGTCCAGTATATGGCTCAGATCGGTAAAGCCCTTGGTGCTATTCTTGGTCCTCGCGGAAAGATGCCTGTACCATTGACCCCTGACAGGAACGTTGCTGATCTTATCAACAGCACAAAGAACTCAATACGTGCCCGATCAAAGGATAAATTGACCTTCCACGTGTCAGTTGGTCGCAGGGATATGGCTGTCGAGAAACTTGCAGAGAACATCGAAACAGTTCTTGTTAGAGTTGAACATTCTCTTGAGAAAGGTAAACACAACCTTAAATCAGTCTATGTTACAACTACTATGGGTAATTCTGTGAGGTTGGTATAATGGGAGAACTTCACCACAGTGAACACATTCCTCAATGGAAGAAAGATGAGATCGAGGAAATTAAGAGCCTCATTGAATCATATCCATTATTTGGTGTTATTGGTATTGAAGGAATTCCTGCAAAGCAACTTCAGTCAATGAGAAGGGACCTAAAGGACTTTGCAGTCCTTAAAGTTTGCAGAAACACTCTAACAAGAAGGGCACTTGACCAGTCATCTGATGATGTCAAGAAGATGGATGATTATGTTGATGTGCAGACCGCACTCATATTCACAAAACAGAACCCTTTCAAACTCTACAAGTTGCTTGAGAAAAGTAAGACTCCTTCCCCTATTAAAGCGGGAATGGTAGCTACTAGCGACATTATTGTAGAGGCAGGCCCAACAAGCTTCCCACCAGGTCCTATACTTGGTGACATGCAGGGTGCAGGTATTCCTGCATCGATTGATGGCGGAAAGGTTGTCATCAAGGAAACAAAGGCTGTTGCAAAGGCCGGCGAGGTTGTATCTCAGAAACTTGCAGCTATGCTGACAAGGTTGGAGATCTATCCACTTGAAGTCGGTCTTGATCTTAGGGCAGTTCTGGAAGAAGGTTCTATCTTCACTCCTGATGTACTTGCTATCGATGAGGAACAGGTATTCTCCAACTTCGTACAAGCAGCTCAGCAGGCATTCAATATGTCTGTCAATGCAGCATATCCAACTGCTATGAACATCAACACATTGCTTGCTAAGGCGGCATCCGATTCAAGGAACGTTGCAGTCAATGCTATCGTTTACGAGCCAGGAATCATGGATATTCTGCTTGGTAAGGCATACAGCAAGATGATGGCGATCGCTTCAGCAGCATCCTCCAATGATGATGCTCTTGACGATGAGCTAAAGGAAGCACTCGGTGCAGCAAGTTCTGCTGCAGCTGGAGCAGCAGTCGAGGAAGTTGTTGAAGAGCAGGAAGAAGTCAAAGAAGAAGAAGAGGAAAGCGACATGGCGTCCGGTCTTGGAGCACTCTTTGGATAAACTAACTATTAAATATAATATTAATAACTAAAAGGTGAATTACAATGGAATACATATACGCAGCACTATTATTGCACAACGCAGGTAAAGACATCACTGAAGAATCCGTCTCCGCAGTACTCTCTGCAGCAGGCACAGAAGTAAACGAATCACGCGCAAGGGCACTTGTTGCAGCACTCGAAGATGTAGATATCGAGGAAGCAATGGCAACCGCAGCATTCGCACCAGCAGCAGCAGCAGCAGCAGCTCCAGTAGCAGCAGCAGCAGTTGAGGAAGCACCTGTAGAGGAAGAAGCTGAAGAAGAGAGCGGCATGGCTGGTCTCGGCGCACTCTTTGGCTAAGCTATTTTTAAACCGATACTCGCATCATGCGAGTATCAATTCTTTTTTTTAATATAATTTCAATCTGTGCTACTTTCATTTGGTTCTAAAAAAGTGTCTGAGATTAATCTCTGACAATTTGAAAGCTCAACTTATATTCGTTAAGCTCGTTCTTCGCTATTTTCCAAAACATCAAATAATGGGATGTTCATTCCGGGGTCCCATTTCTCAATGAATGTAAGCACATGGTATTTCATAAATACCCGTAAAGGCACTGCTCCCATCATCGAGACCAGCATTAACAGTATGATCTCTATAAAAACGATAGGTGCAATAATTATCCATGCTGTTTCCCCTAGCATCATCGAAAGAACGAAATAGATAACTGCATCGATGATAAGAAATAGCAAGATCGGTATCAATATCAATAAAAAAACAAGAATTATGACAGCTATACTACCGAATGCCCACAGGAACATCCTTCCGATCCAGTATGCAAACATTTGTTTCCAATCGCGCCTGAAATTTGCGATAACTCTTTCCAGAGATTCAATAAATCCTGTGGAACTGTACATTGCAACAGGGATACAAAGAACGATGAACGAATTAATTATACTGCTTATTATGGAGAGAATTATTACTACCGCAATGAGGCTGGGGCTGGAAGTTATCAAAAGGGGTAGTAGGTTTGTTGAAGGATAATGTAAGATCTGCATTATGATGGGCAAAGCCGTCATCAGAAATATTCCCAGGTATACACTTCTCAGTGCCAGCCTTAATATGAATAGGTTCAGTCCCATGCGTAGGAACTTAGCTGAATATTCCCGGAATCGAACGTCATTCTTTGTGACGGATTCCACAAGAACGAGGTCCATAACTGAAGCAAAATATCCAAAGAGCAATACCAATACTAAAATTATTATGAATGCTGCGATCACCCATGACAGATCTGGCATCGACATCTGATCTATAAATGAGTTCAATGTAGGGATTTCAGAAAAAGAAGATGAGGGTGTATCTTGGAAATCTAAATTTGAAGAAGGTCCGTTGTAACCTTGCCCTCCTCCTCCACTTGCCAGAGCTATAATAATGGCAAGTTTTATCCATTTCCAGATATCAAATGGCTCAAGTAGTGCGACCCGTGTTCTTTTAAAAGCCACGTCGACCGCATCTACTACAAACCAGCTCATGCAAATAAATACTCTACGGTGTTATAAAAAATAACCGGTTAGGTTATTCTCTCTTCTTTTGAACGCCTGTCCTTTTCTTAAAACCGGTGCGTGCTTTGTCTCCGCTGCCGCCGCCGCTACCACGGTCACCACTTCTGCCACCGCTGCTGCCGCCACTGCCACCGCTGCTACGATCACCATAGCCGCCACCGCTACCACGGTCGCCACTTCTGCCGCCGCTGCTACCGCCACTGCTACCGCCACTGCTACGACCTCCGCTGCTGCCGCCGCTGCCACCGCTGCTGCGACCACCATAGCCGCCGCCACTGCTGCCGCCACTTCTGCCACCGCTGCTGCCACCGCTGCTGCCACCACTTCTGCCACCGCTGCCGCCACTGCTACGTCGGTCACCGCCGCTACTGCCACTGCTACGGCCTCCGCCGCCATAGCCGCCACTGCTACGACCGCCACCTCTTCCGCGGTCTTCTCTTCTGCCTCGGGTCTCGCGATGGTCCCTTGGGCCCTTGTCATCATCTTTTATGAGTACCCTTTCGAATTCCGGTAAGTCTTCCCGCTCGATCTTGAAATTGCGGTGCATTTTAGAGAGCCTTGTAAAGCCGCCCTTATCCACATCTGCGACCACATTGATGACCTTTCCTTCTTTTCCAGCCCTTGCTGTTCTTCCTATCCTGTGAACATATTCACTGGGGTCATCTGGAATGTCGAAATTGTACACATGGGATACATGAGGAATATCCAGTCCTCTGGCAGCGACATCGGTGCACACCATTACATGTGCATTGCTGGAGTGGAACTTGCTCAGTGTGCCCTTTCTCTTTGCCTGTGTATGTCCGCCATGGATGGCTATTGCATCAATGTCGTTCTTTCTCAGGTTCTTCTGTACGAAATCAACATTGCTTCTCGTATTACAGAAAACCATTACAAGTCCTGATTTTTCACTCTTCAGGAGATGTACAAGAAGTGAGAACTTCATCTTCTTAGGAACGTCAACATATACCTGTTTCAGTTTATCTGAATCCACGTATGCCTTCGCAAATACCTTTGAAGGGTTATTCATGTATTTGCTTGATAGATACTGGATGTCTTTGGAAACAGTTGCTGAGAAGAGCATTGTCTGCCTGTCAGTAGGACACTCATCGATGATCATTTCAACATCATCAATGAATCCCATGTCAAGCATTCTGTCTGCTTCATCAAGGACCAGCATTTCAACATCACCGAGGTAGATAGTTCCTCTTTCGATATGGTCTAATAATCTTCCTGGGGTTGCAACAACAACATCTGCTCTTTCCAGCTGGCGTATCTGTGGATTGATAGCTACACCGCCGTATATTGGTGCTACTCTCAATTGTTTATGTCTGGAAAATTCCTTCAATGAGTTCTGAACCTGCTCAGCCAACTCTCTTGTTGGTGTAAGGACCAGTGCTCTGATTCCATTTCCCTTTTCTATCTTCTGGATGATTCCACAACCAAAAGCGAGCGTCTTACCTGATCCGGTAGCAGCTCCACCTATTATGTCTTTTCCTTCAAGGATTAGAGGGATGGCCATTTCCTGAATTTCTGTAGGGGCCTCAAATTTCTTCTCCTCTATCGATCTTAAGATCGCATCCTCGATACCTAATTTTTTGAATGATTCCATGATGATTACCTGTTAATTAACGCTTAAAAAAAGACGGAATGCCTTTATTTTACTATTTCCCATCACAAACCATTTCAAAAAATTATTGGGATGTTGACAATGATGGGCTATATTCTGACGTTTTTAAGTAGACTTCTCATACATCTTTCTACTTATAAACATTGTCCTAAAATTCGAATATTCTGATCATTAATACGAAGATTATCCCGGAATCCTATAAATGAATTTATTACCCTCTTATCTTCATGCCCAACTTGGCCCATTCCGCTATGCATCTAAACAAAAAACCTGATCAAGGCCAGTGTTTCTTCTAATGTTATATTGCTTGTATACCGGTCCTGTTCTTCATTGAGTTCACTAAAAACATTAGTCTGGACCATATAAGGAAAGCCGATGGACGTATTGAGGGATGCTCTATGTTCCTGGCTCATGTTTGCAAGTGAAATACTTTTTATTATGCTGCTTGACCCAATATGCGATCTCTCCTTAATACTTTCTCCATCTAATTTTCTTTGCAAAATTGTTGATCTGTATGTGCCAAGTTTTATCAACTCCTTTACAAGATATAGAGCACCAAAATTGAGCACTGATGATCATGTCCAAGTTTTCACCAACTATAGCTGCACGTGCTGTCTGGCAGATGAGGGTTCGCAAACGACCTTTTGTTCTTTCGCATGCAATCAATTCCAGATGCAACATGAGTTGTAAATTCTGTGAGTATTGGAAAACTCCCGGGCAAGAGATGAGCCTTGATTCGATATTCAAAATGCTTGAGGATGCCCGGTCGTTTGGTATCGGTGTCTATAATGCATGGACTGTAGAACCTCTTCTTCGCGATGACCTTCCTCAGATACTCAGGTTTGCCAAAGAGCTTGGCATGATCACCTCTCTTATTACTAACGGCAAACTTCTCGAGAAAAGGATAGACGATCTTAAAGACCTTGATTATCTCTCGGTATCCGTGGATGGCACCAAAAGTTACAAAGAGATCAGAGGGGTCGATCTTGATGTTCTCCTTAACACTATAATGAATGTGAAGGATAAACTTAAGAATCCGCTTCTTATGAACTGTGTAATAAGCGGGAAGAATCTCGATGATATTGAAGAGCTTGTACAACTTGCACAGGACATTGGGGTAAAGATATCCTTTGAGCCGATGTATGAGTTCAAAGGGATCGATGATGATGTCTGGTCATCGATGGGTATTCGTGACATGGATAAATATCGGCGCACTATCGATCGTGTCATCGATATGAAAAGACAGGGCTATCCAATAATCAATTCCATAAGTTATCTTTCAATGATAAAGGACCTCAAAAAAGGATTCAATTGTCATGTCAATAATTTCATTCTTGATGTGACCCTCGATGGTTCCATTGAGAATTGTCGGGTCCACAGGGAACCTCTGGGAAATATCAATGAAGGAATTGCAAATGTTTGGAAACGTTCACGTTCACAGCAGCACGAAGTGACCAAAAATTGTGAGGGATGTTTCTTCTTCGGTTATGTTGAGAACAGTATGATGTATGACATGAACCTTGAGGTAATGCGTCACTATGAATGGATGTAAATGTCCTTTCAGTGACCGTATCTGCCATATTTGACAAAGTAATCTCTTCTTCTTTTAGAAAGGACTTATATATTAAATAAGGTATGTTCCTTGTGCCCTGTATGGGGTATTAAAAATATATTAATGGTTCAAGGTACTGCATTCATGCGGGCTTAAATTTAATTATCAGAGGTTTCAATTATGGATGGATATCAATTGTTTATGGCAATGCTTTCAGTTTACATATGTGGACTCATAGGCATTGGTTGGTACTTTACAAAAAGGCAGAAAACAGTAACTGATTTCTGGCTGGCAGGACGTAAGATCGGCACAATAGGAATAGGATTTTCCTCTGCCGCTTCATGGCTGACCGCTGGTGGAATATTAGCAGTTATTGGTTTCTTCATGCTACTTGGAATGGGCTCCATTTGGGGTTTTGTAGCTCCTAACATTCTGGCATTGCTTATAATCGCCATTTTTGTCAAGAAGTTCAAGAATCTACCTTCTATCACACAGGCAGAACTTCTTGAACAGAGGTACAGTTCTGCAATACGTGCTCCTGTGGGTATTATTATCACTATCGTAATGATCCTTTTTGCAGTTGCCGATATCAAAGGATTCGCTCTTGTGTTGCAGATATTCTATGGTCTGGACCCGATATATGCGGCACTCATCGTTGCTCTTGCCGTTTCCGCTTATGTGACCCTCGGTGGTCTCAGTGCGGTAGTATGGACCGATGTTGTGCAGTTCGTTTTCCTTTCCATCTTCGCTCTTGCAATGGCGTTCCTGGCGATCGGGACAGCAACTTCCGGTTCAGCGGATATCTCTTCCGCATCAGACCTGATCTCAACTGTGCCCACTGACTGGTGGAATCCGTTCATCATAGGCATTCCGATGGTACTTATCTTCGTTTTCGCTATCATCCCTGGATGGATAACAGAACAGGACCCATGGCAGAAAGTATGGGCAGCTAAAGACTCTACCTCTGCAAGGAATGGTCTTGTACTTGGTTCTTTCCTTGTAACAGTAGTATTCACCGCATGTGCGTTCATTGCTATTGGACTGAACTCACTGTATCCTGAGATATCTGCGATGGGTTTCCCTATGGGAATGGCACAGGCCGAACCTGCACTTCTGACATTCATTGTCGAAACATTCTCACCTACTGTGATCGGGCTTAGTGCAATTGGTCTTGCAGCAGCATCAATGTCCTGTGCGGATACTTTTGCAACCTCAGGTGCATCATGTGTTTCACGTGATATCTACCAGAGATTTATCAAACCGGATGCTACAATGAAGCAGATGCTCACCATTAACAGACTGAGCGTTCTTTTCATCGTTGCAGCAGCAACAGTTTCCTCGTTCTTCATAAACAGTATCATCGATGCAATTCACATTGCAACGTTCATCGCAAGTGCATCCTACTTCTTCCCTCTCATGGGTGGACTTTACTGGAAGCGTGCGACAAAAGAAGGTGCATTAGCAGGGCTTGTTATCGGTGCTGTGGCACAGATATCATTTACTGTGTATGACCTTTTAATGACCGCACCTATGGCACCCCCATATCTTGAGACAGTACATCCAATTCTCATGAGTCATGGTGTGATCGTAGGAATGGGATTGAGTGGACTTGCTTTCTTCGGCGTATCCCTTCTGACAAAGCCATCGAGTGTCATCAATCTTGCTCCGTTCTTTAAGGATGCAGCAGAAGAATTGGCAAGCCACGATGCACAGAAGGTCGATGATCAATCCTCGGAATATAAGAATTTCCTCAAGACTCTCGATGAACAGATCACCGGGGAACGTGCACACCTGCATTTGAGGCTTGAAGCTTCAGCCACAGTGAACTGGAGCAAGTTCGTCGGACAGCTAAAACAGGCTTATCCTGTATGGGTAACTCCTACCGGACTTGATTCTGTCTACAGGCTCATCCAAGCTGACATGCTTGCCTGTGTTTCTATCACACGTGGTGAGAATGAAAAGGAGATCTGGTTCGCATCAGAACCACCAGTCGATTCTGTTGAAATGCAGAAGAAAGAGGTCTTTATTGCATTCAAAGAAGTATCAAAAGCTCTCGAAGATGTTGGTATTCTCCTGAGCATACCGAACGAAGACTAAGTATATTTAGGTCACACTCCCTTTCTGGGAGTGCCTCTTTTTTTCAACAACCTTTTTTAGTAATGGTGTCCATTATTTTTTGAACAACTTTTGCGATGTGTATCATGAAAAGATTAGCAATAACATTGGTATTGGTCTTTATTCTTGCAATAATGTCATCAGGTTGCATCAATGAGCTTGCTCCTGTGACTGATAATAGTAATGCAACGGTGGAAGCTTCTGATTATGAACTGGAGGTCTTTCATAGTCCTTCCGATAAAAGTGAAGATCTGAATACGACCACTTTTTACCTTTCAAGGGACGGAATTACGAACGTTGTTTATATGGTGGCAGAAACCTCGGTGATAGAAATCGTTCCAATGGAGGATGTTTTCAATACTGGAGGCGATATTCTTTCCAACGTTGTGATCCTTGCGGACAGGTCCGAAAATGTTTCTGCTTCAGCCGAGACCTTTGAGATGTTTGCATCATCTTCTCCGAAGGACCTTCCTGTTTTCAACTATACTCTTGAGGATGATGTAATTCGGGGACAGAAACACTTTGTCATGGAATTTGATGAGAACATTACCGGGATCGTTGCTTTTGCTCTCAATAACCCCAAGGGGCAGGATTTCATGTATGTTCCCACTCATGATTCGACGGTAAGATTTGTGCTACCCAAAGGTTACACTACCGGCAATCCCTTCGTTGGAAAGGTAATTCCCGGCACAGATGATCGATACATCGATGAACAAGGTCGTGAAGTTCTGGTCTGGTATGACCTTCATGCAAAGTCCGGTACTTTTACAAATATGGCAAGGGAATATCTTAAGGTCGAGATATCTGAAGAAGACCTGCCCTACAGGACCGTGATGATAAAGTTCTATTCGGAATCTGCGCCAAGGTTGCTTTTGATAGGTACGAGCATCCTATTCGGTGGGGTGTTGCTGGTACTTGGAAATTACCTCTCCGCAAGAAGGAAACTCCGTAAGGAAAGGAAATCCATTGAAGATGCTTTCATTGAGAAGAAGGCAGGGGATGGGAAGGGCGGAAATAAAAAGTAATGATCAAAGGATAAGTTCCATTCCGTCATATCCCAGTGGATATGTTTTAACGGCTTCATCGTGAGGTTTGAAGTAATGGCTTAAATGGGTCATTACAACCTTTTTTGCGTTGATCCTTTCAGCCATTCCCCTGGCTTCCTTTGCATCCATGTGTTTCTTTACATGGAATCCTACGTCATGGGGTATGATGGCATCCACTATGAAAATATCAGGGTTCTGTATAAGTTCAATGCTTTTTTCAGGGATGTTCTCATCAGTATCCCCGCTGATGACCACTTTTTTGTCACCTTCACATATCATCACGCCCACCGCTTTCTTTGCAGGTGGGTGGTTAACCTCGAAAAGTGTGAACTCCATTCCTATCAGTTCAAAGGACGTATTCAGCGGTATGTCATGCCGTTTTGGTCTGAGAAATGAGACATAATCAAGAATATAGTCCAGCGTTTCTGTTACTCCATATACATCCACATTGTACTGGACACGATGGAATTCTCCGAATCCGGTATAATGGTCATAGTGACCATGTGTCCATATGACGCCATCGACATGCTTGAGCCCTTTTCGCAACATCTGCTCCCGCATGTCCGGGCTGGTGTCGATCAGGACTTTACCTTCATCTGATTCCACGAGTATGGAAAACCGCAGACGGTTGCTCTTGGTTCCCTTTATTGCATCGATACATGCGGGACAATCACAACCTATGACAGGTGTTCCGGGAGCATCTCCTGTGCCCAGAAGTGTTATCTTCATGAAATATCAGACGCCTCCCTCATTTACCACGTATTCATCGGACTTGATGTTGGCACGTTTGTTGAACTTGAGGACAGCATTGAACAGATCATCCTGCGTGATGACCGTTCTCTCTCCCACAAGAGCATTGAGTACACTTTCCCTAATGACCATTCTCAGGTCAGAACCGGAGTACCCTTCTGTGAGTGGTGCTATCTCAGCATTGTCGAAGTCCCCTTCTATGTCCTTGGTCACGATATCCAGGATAGCTTTTCTCATATTCTCGTTTGGTAATGGGAAGTTCATTATCTCATCGAATCTTCTCCATGCCGCAGAATCCAGCATTCTGGGGTGGTTGGTCGCTGCCATCAGGAGGACTCCGTCATTGGTCAGACTGATGCTATCTATGGCCTTAAGAAGGGTGTTGACAGCTCTCTTCAATGCCGCATGTTCATCGGATGCCCTTGTCTTTGCAACGAAATCGAACTCGTCGATGAAAAGTATGCATGGGCTCAATCGCTTTGCAAGTGCAAACACTCTATCGATGTTCTTTGCGGTCTCGCCAAGGTATTGATCGGTTATCATGGACAGCCTCACCTCGACAAAAGGTATTGAAAGGCGTTCGGACATTGCTTTTGCCACGGATGTCTTTCCAGTGCCTGGTGGACCTACCATCAGGATCTTTCCGATGTCATACAATCCTATCTTTTTAAGATGCTCGCGGTATTGTATGGCCTTGACTATCTTTTCGATCTCTTCCTTCTGATCTTCTGAAAGGACCATATATCTCATCGGCTGGGCAATATCCTCCGGGGCGATTATTTGCACCAGCTTAAGCATATCTTCCCCGCCTTCTTCTTCAGATATCTCGCTTATGAGGGATTCTATCCATTCCCTGTCAACTTCCTTTGGTCCGGTTGAAGCTAGTGCCTTTTTATAATTGGCAGTCTCGGAGCTCTTTTTCTCTTCGTAGTAATATGCCAGGGCCGGGTTCGCATCTATTCTTTCGCCTGCTGACTCCTGTTTATGGAACCAGTCTGCTCCCACATCAAAGGAAGTGAACTTTATTCTTGATGTGAGTTCATCGATGCCGATAAAAGGCAATGACAGCACTCCTTTAAGCTCTTTGATGGCAAAAAGCCCCTCAATGTCCTTGCGGGTTACATTGATAGGCTTTGGCACTCCTTTGTGCGTGCGGCTCCAGTAGTTCTTCCTTATGCTCTTCGGAAGATCATTCACATCCATTTCCGGATATTTGTTGTAGATCTCTGCTGTAAGTAGCAGTTCTATAATGTCAAGTGTGGTCGTATCGGACATATTCTAACCTTGTAATTGTGAAAGGACTTTTGCATTCGCCCTGAGGGCAGTCCATTGAACTATAATATTATGTGGTTATTTTAGATATATCTTATGTGTTCGGAATGAAAAAGATGTATAAAATTCAATTCATTGGACAATTTTAACATGCCCTTTTTTTGGGAAGTATATCTGTGCTGAACTTCTCATCTTTTCAAGGGTATCTTTGAATTTTGCTTCATCAACGTCCATTTCTAAAGCAATGGAGGAAAACTCGGACACTTTCATTCCTTCTGGTCTGCTTTCAAGGATGGACATCATGTCCTTTTCCGCATTATTCTTTTTTCTGCGACCATTATCGATTGGAGTCTTGATCTTGGATAATGTGTTTGGTTTGAATGCTTTATCCATATTTTTGGATATTGATGCATCATCTCTGGGTGGCGATAATGAACTAAGTTCCTCTCCAAATGTGGGACATTTGAGGTCGTTAATCGTTGTGCTTTGCTTTTCCCCGATAAGCTGTGCCTGTATCTTTGTGCGCACAGCTCTTGCTTCTTCAATGTCTTCACCCGTATGGAACGCCCGTAGTTTCCTTATCTGTAGGGTAGTTCCGCAAAGTTGACATTTTGTGGTCTTTGCACTTTTATCTTCTATGAGCTGTGCAGACCTGCGACATTTAGGGCAGGCTATCACAGAATAAACTGGCATCACTGACTGGTTGTCCTGTCTTCTATAAGTATAGAACCCTTTAGGATATTTCCAGATATTTATAATCCATGACACCCATACTGGCATTATATGATAAGAACCGCCACAAGGTCGGATCTGCCGGCAGTCGTAGATATAGAGAACCTGTCCTTTGCTGAGCCCTGGGACATGCGTACATTCAGGTCTTATGTTCATCATCCCGGTTTTATTGTGCTCGAGGAAGACGGTTCGATCTGCGGGTATGCGATCCTTGTCGTAATAGCGGATGATGCTCATCTGGCAAGTATTGCGATACATCCGGAGTACAGGCGTAGAAATATCGGTTCTTGTCTTTTAGATAGCTGCATACTGCTTGCAAAGGTGAACTCTTTTCCTCTTTTACGGCTGGAAGTGAGGGAGAAGAACAAGACCGCGCAGGATTTCTATCTTGCCAATGGGTTCGAGGCGGTAGCGACCATTCCTGACTATTATCCTGACGATAATGCGATTGTCATGGAAAGGAGAACTTGATCATTTGCCAAAGCGGCGCTGTCTTTTCTGGTAATCCCTTATGATCCTAAGTATGTCCATTCTTCTGAGGCCGTGCCAGTTCACATCGGTAAAATATAATTCAGAATAAGCGGATTGCCATAGAAGAAAATTCGAAAGGTGCTTTCCGCCTGCACGAATTATGATGTCGGGCTCTTCGCGTACTGTCAAATGTGATTCGATGGTATTTTCATCGATGTCCGCAGGTCTCAATTTCTCATCTTTCACATCATGAAGGATGGAAGTGATCGCCTTTGTTATCTCGTTCTTTCCGCCAAAGCCGACTGAGAAATGTACCCGGTGGGTGTCACCCACTTTATTTTCGATAAGCTCTCCTTTTTCATTGTATATGTCGAATCCAACATTTTCGGGCAAAGGAGCCATTATCTCTTTCAATTCATCCAAAAGCAGCGATACTATCTTTGTTTTTGCTTCTTCTTTAACATCAAGGACATCCACGTAAATACTTATTATTTTGATCTCAAGGGCAAAACACCATTTCAGGAATGCACCCAGTTTCTCTTTTCCGCTATCATCAAGCAGATCGGATTCTGAAAGTATCATTGTGATATGTTCTGGTATGTGCCCTTGCATCCCGTTGATCTGGTTCAACAAGTGTCGTTCGTAGAGTGCCCTTATCATGTAACGCCAGCTTTGTCCTTATTATTGAATGGAACTTGTACTTATTTTGCAGTTGAGACTATCTTTACAACATCGCCGTTTTTCAGCTCATGCTTTTCTCCGAGTCTCATCTTTGTTTTTCCGTCAACTGCATAGAGGAACCGGTTTCCGATATCAGTGTGGACACGGTATGCCAGGTCGTGTGGGGTAGAACCTTTCTTCATGAGGAAAGCATCAGGGAGCATTCTGTCGTTCTTGTCTGCCCATTTTCCTTCATCTTCTACCGGATATACCACTATCAGTTCAAGAAGGTCAAAAACGGCTCTGTTGATGCACTCCTGTATACCGGCTCCACCGGTTCCTAGAGTGGTGATCATCTCTTTCAGGCTTTGCAGTCCTTTTTTCTGTGCTTCGTTGACCTTGTCGGAGATTATCTCGAAATCCATGTCTCCTGGGTTATAACTTATTATGCCGTTCTTTGCAGCTGATCTCAATGCAAGTTCTGCTGCAGCGCTGGTGGGTACTACCATGATGTCAAGTTCTTCGAGAGCTTTTACGTTCTCCTCAGGCGCGACATCTATCTTGTTGGCCGCTATCATCGTAGGTTTGGTGATGGCACGTATGGTCTCACAAAGCTTTGCCATATCTTCATCTGTCCACTGGGTGCATTCTTCAGGCATTTTGCAAGCAAGCAGAGCCTGGCGTGCTTGGGATTCATTGACACCTGCACCCAGGAGCTGGTCTGAAACGGCCTGTTCCATCTTCATGCCTTCGGCCCTTATCTTTCGTGAAAGCTTGTCCCAGTTCTTTTTCAGGATACCTGTCATCCACATTGCTATCTCGCGGTTCAGGAAGTTAACATCCTCCAGTGGATCGTGCTCTCCTATGTCCACAGGGTTTCCTTCGATATCTGTGCCTCCGGATGCGTCTATTACGTGTATTATGGCCTGTGCCTGTCTAAGCTCGTCAAGGAACGTATTACCAAGGCCACGTCCCATGTGTGCATCGGGTACAAGTCCTGCGACGTCTATGATCTCAATAGGTACGTACCTTATACCGTCCTGACAGTTACCACAGCGTTTGTCCCGTTCTGTGCATGGGCAGACTGCCCTTACATAAGTTACTCCTTTGTTCGCATTGATTGTGGTGAACGGATAATTCGCTATCTCGACATCTGCAAGGGTAGCAGCTTTGAAAAAAGTTGATTTACCTGCATTTGGTTTTCCTGCAAGGCCTATGGTCATTGACATGCTTTACCAATCATCCTTGAAGCATTTAACTTTTGTTCATGGAGTTAGGCAATGGAAATGTTTTATGAAGTTGTGTCTATGAGCAATGTTTATATTGCAGGAAGTTATTAGGAGGTCTGTCTAACTTGTCTCGGTAGGGTAGAGGATATCCTTGGGGCTTGCGGAGCCTTAGACCCGAGTTCGATTCTCGGTCGGGACGTACCAGATCTATTTGGAAGTCAAAGACTTTCACTCTGCTTGGAGTATTTTAATTAACTTCAAGCGGGGTCTTGTTTTATATCAATTTAATCATGAAGCTTACAAGTTCATAAACGTGCTGATCTTCATAACTGCCAGTTTGTTTACGCAGGATCCGTTTTTTGTCATTGTTATTATTGCCTGTCCGGTAAGCACATGTAATGGTGGTTTGTGATCATCGACATCACAGTGTAATGTGGGTTTGGGTCGCTTCACTTATTTTTCAGTTTATCACATACTTTTCTACATTCTAATACTGGTTATACTTATATAGAAGTTCATTCATTTAGAACGAACAGATTGAGCACATAATGTGTAATATCTCAAATATTCAAATAATTGATTTTCTTTATCAATGCTATTAAGGAGGTCTAAATATCACACCAAATCTGAGAATTCAGGGCAGGGATGCACAAAGTAACAATATCCTTGCAGGAAAGGCAGTTGCAAGTGCAGTCCGCACAACACTTGGTCCTAAGGGAATGGACAAGATGCTTGTGGACTCCATGGGTGACATTGTTATCACAAACGATGGTGCTACCATCTTGAAGGAAATGGATATCCAGCACCCTGCAGCTAAGATGATCGTGGAAGTATCCAAGACACAGGATGCTGAGGTCGGGGACGGAACAACTACTGCAGCAGTTCTTTCTGGAGAATTGCTTTCAAAGGCAGAAGAACTTATCATGAAGGGACTCCACCCAACCATCATATCCGAAGGTTACAGGCATGCTGCAGAGAAATGCCGTGAGATCCTGGAAACTATCACTATTGCTATTTCCCCGGACGACGAAGCGGCTCTGATAAAGATCGCTGGAACAGCTATCACCGGAAAGGGCGCTGAGTCATACAAAGAGAAGCTCTCAGCTCTCGCGGTCAAAGCAGTTCGCTCAATAGTCGAAGAGGAAGAGGATGGCTTTAAGGTCAATGTACTTGAGAACATCAAGATCGAGAAGCGCGCAGGCGGAAGTATTGATGATTCCGAGCTTGTAGATGGTCTTGTAATTGACAAGGAACGCTCACACCCAAATATGCCTGAGAAGGTAGAGAACGCAAAGATCCTCCTGTTAAGCTGCCCTGTCGAGTTCAGAAAGACAGAGATGGACTCTGAGATCAAGATCACATCCCCGGGCCAGATGCAGTTGTTCCTGGACCAGGAAGAGAAGATGATGAGGGAGATGGCTGAGAAGGTCATCGCAAGCGGCGCAAATGTTGTATTCTGCCAGAAAGGTATCGATGATATGGCACAGTACTACATCGAGAAAGCAGGTATCTATGCTGTCAGAAGGGTAAAGAAGAGCGATCTTAAGAGACTCAGCAAGGTAACCGGCGGAACAATCATACAGGACCTTGATCAGATCACTACTGCAGATGTAGGCACAGCAGGTCTGGTAGAGGAGAAAGAAGTAAAGGGCGGCAAGATGACCTATGTTACAGGTTGCCAGAACTCCAAGGCTGTTACAGTACTTCTCCACGGCGGTACCGATCACGTTGTCGATGCACTTGATCGTGCATTGAACGATGCTCTGCATGTTGTCGGTGTTGTCATCGAAGATGGCAAGGTTGTTGTTGGTGGCGGTTCATCTGAGATCGAACTTTCACTCAGACTCAGTGAGTATGCATCCACACTCAAGGGAAGGGAGCAGCTTGCTGTCAGCAAGTTCGCAGAAGCTCTTGAAGTGATCCCGGAGGCACTCGCAGAGAATGCAGGTCTTGACCCAATTGACATAATGGTGGAACTACGTTCCCAGCATGAACAGGGTAACAAGAACGCAGGTCTTAATGTTTACACCGGCAACGTAGTTGACATGTGGGAGAACGATGTTATCGAGCCACTACGAATAAAGACCCAGGCTATAAACGCTGCAATGGAAGCAACTGTCATGATCCTCAGGATCGATGATGTCGTGGCTTCAACTGGCAGCGCGAACCAGGGTATGGGTCCTGGTGGCCTTCCTGACATGCCTGACCTTGATATGGACGCTGCATACTGAGTCCATTTCAAAACCTTACGATACGTGCCGGTCTTTCCGGCACATTCTATCTTTTTTTCACTGTTTTTCACTGAATATCTGTCTTACTGAAAGTTTGGTATAATCGTAAGCTATTTATCAAATGTTAACCACTCAACAAAATATGGTTAACAGGAATAAACATAAAGGCCCGGATATGGTAAGTTCAAATACAGATGTCAGGAAAATGGTCTATGCCTCGTTATTTGCAGCACTGACCTCTATCGGTGCCTACATCACTGTGCCTCTTGGTCCTATCCCGTTCACTCTTCAGATGGTATTCGTTCTGATGGCAGGTGCAATGCTTGGCAGTAAATGGGGTGGGATAAGTATGGTAGTTTATGTTCTTCTCGGTATTGCAGGCTTGCCCGTATTCTCCAACGGCGGTTCCGGTCTCGGTGTCATCCTTGGTCCTACTGGGGGATACCTCATAGGTTTCATCGCAGCGGCATTCGTCATTGGTTATCTCTTTGAGATGAACGGCAGCAATAATCTGTTGAAGAATGGTCTTTTTGTAACGATCGGTTCCGTTGTCATCTTCTGTTTCGGTCTGGCTCATCTGATGATAGTTGCAGATATGTCATTAATGCAGGCGGTAACTGTGGGTTTCCTTCCATTCATCCTGCCCGGCATTGTCAAGATCTCAGTTGCAACGGGCATTGCGACGAAATACAAAATATGATCTGAAAAAGGTACTCTGATGATAGAGCTAAAGGGTGTAAGTTACAGCTATCCGAATGGTCATAAAGTGCTTGATAATATCGATATTCGGATAGAAAAAGGGTCATTCACAACCATTCTTGGCGATAATGGCAGTGGTAAATCCACTCTCATACGTCACATGAACGGGCTTTTGAAGCCTTCTCATGGAGTCGTTTCTGTATGCGGGGTGGATACTGCATCTCCCACAGATATCTGGAAAATACGGCAAACTGTCGGGATGGTCTTTCAAGACCCTCACTCTCAGGCAGTGGGCGCAACAGTTGAAGAGGATGTTGCATTCGGCCCTGAGAACCTTGCACTGGAGAGCGATGAGATAAGACTGCTTGTTACAAATGCCATTGCAAATGTAGGGTTGGAATGTCTTGAAGACTCTCTTCTCATGTCCTTAAGTGGGGGACAATTACAGAAAACAGCGATCGCCGGGGTTCTGGCAATGGTCCCTGAGATACTGATATTCGATGAAGTGACTTCCATGCTGGATTCGGATTCACGTTCTCAGATCATTGACATTGTACGGCAGCTCAACAAAAGGGGAAAGACCGTGGTCTATGTGACGCATCATATGGAAGAAGCTTTGTTTGCTGATAGGGTCATAGTACTTGAAAATGGTTCTATTGCAAGTGACGGCACACCTCGGGATGTATTTCGTGAGATATATGCATCAGGTAGAAAAGTGCCTCCACATCTGGAACTTGCCTTCAGATTACAGGACGCAGGTATGATCTCCCCTGACGTGTTCCCTGTGGATGCTTTATCCTTGAAGGAGGAAATATGTCCATCGAGGTGAATGGGCTGCATTTCTCATATGGGAAAGGAAAAAAAAGGCTCACGATATTGAAGGATGTGACCTTTTCAGTGGGTAAAGGTGAGTTTGTCGGTATCATTGGTAACGTTGGTTGTGGCAAGACAACTCTCATCAAGCATCTCAATGGGCTGTTGGTCCCACTATCTGGAAATGTGACCGTGGACGGGCTTGCATCTTCAAAAAAAGAGGTATGCAGGAAGGTCGGTGTCCTGTTCCAACAGCCTTCAAAACAATTGTTCTGCAAGACCGTTTTTGAGGATATTGCTTACGGTCCCTCGAATTTTGGTATGAAAGGGGATGAATTGGAACATTGTGTACATGATGCAATTGAAAAAGTAGGTCTTAGTTCCGATATTCTTGGAAGTTCCCCTTTTAGTCTGAGCGGGGGAGAAATGAGACTTGTGGCTCTTGCCGGTGTTCTTTCATCATCACCTGACTATCTGGTCCTTGATGAACCTACATCAGGGCTGAGCACATTCTACAAGGAACGCCTGTTCAAAACACTTGAGCTGCTCAGACAAAATGGTGTGGGTATTGTGCTGGTCTCCCATCATCTTGAAGATGTTCTCGGTGTGGCTGATAAGATCGTATGTCTGAATGAAGGTAAGATGGTCTTTGAGGGTACTCCTGAAGAATATCTAAGCTCACTGTCCCTCCCGGCTCCGGAGATTACCGTACTCATGAGGGAATTGAGCTCTTCCGGCCTGGCTGTAAAGAAAACGGTCTTTTCCGTGGAAGATGCTTTCAATGAGATCGTTGGAGCATTGTCTAAAAAAAGGGGCTGATCAGGTGGAAGGTTTCTTATTCTCCTATGTTGCAGGCAAGTCGATCCTTCACGGACTTGATCCGCGTGTCAAGATATTTTCGGTAATGTGCCTGAGTATTCTCATATTCAGATCATCTGCCCTTGTTGATCTCCTCGTATTTGCATTGCTTTTTGTAGGGCTTACGATCCTCGCAGGTTCCGGCTTATCGGGTATAAGGTCGGTCCGACCGTTGTTACCTATCTTTGTCTTTATTTTCCTGATCCATTCCTTCTTCACCGAAGGTGCAGCTCTGTTCAATTCTCAATTCTCACCAACTTATGAGGGGCTCTTGAAAGGTTCGTTGGTCACCGTAAGGTTCATCCTCTTAATTCTCTATGGCTCTTTGTTGACCTCAACCACAAGACCGGCGGTGATAACTGCCGGGATAGAAAGAATACTTCGTCCGCTTCCTTTGAGGCGGGTGGGTGTGACCTCTTTCGAGATGGCGACTATGATGTCTCTAGCCCTTTATTTTGTGCCTCATCTGCTGTGGTATGCGGGGCAGATAAAGGATTCCCAGCTGTCGCGTGGTTCAAAGTACAGGCGTGATCCCATCTCTGGGACCCTTTCGCTTGCAATTCCGGTATTGAAAGGTTCCATGAGAATGGCCGATGATGTGGCGATGGCAATGGAAAGCAGGTGCTATCAGGGAAATTTTCGCACCTCTTTGTTCGAGCTGAAAATGACCGCACGTGATGTTTTGGTCTGTTCGATCGTTCTGGGTGTGACGGCATTAGTATTATATGCATGAGCATATGTTCATACGTTCATGCAAAGCGATGCTTCCTGTGAGCGTGTTGATACAGATGCCATTGATGCGATAGTCTCCCATCTTCCAGATGAGGATTCTATACTGAGGATATCCAATATATTCCATGCTTTACGATCGGAACCCCGATTAACAACAATGTACCTTCTCCTTGAGAAGGACATGTGTGTATGTGAACTGGAACATGCCCTGGGGATGACTCAATCTGCCATCTCTCACAATCTTCGCACCCTTCGCCAGCTTGACCTTGTCAGGGTCAGGAAAGACGGGCGTTTTGCAGTTTATTCAGTTGCTGATGAGCACGTAAGAGCACTGCTTGAACTATCCCGCAGTCACGCTGTGGGGTGTGTTCAATGACCTACCTGGAAACCATTCTGGAGGTACTCATTGGTATCGGCTTGAGTTCCTGGAACGTCCTTGCAGAAGCAGCACCTTATCTTTTACTGGGATTCGGAGTTGCAGGGATCTTGCATGTCTTTGTACCGGATGAAAAGATAATGCAATATCTGGGCCATTCTGCCGGGAAGTTCCGTTCCGTACTGAATGCTTCACTGATCGGTGTGCCTCTGCCCTTATGTTCCTGTGGCGTGGTCCCTGCAGCACTGTCCTTGAAAAAAAGAGGTGCAACAAATGGGGCAACCTTATCTTTTTTGATATCCACTCCCCAGACAGGTGTGGATTCAATAGCCATCACATACGCCCTTCTTGATCCCATAATGACAATATTCCGGCCGATCGCGACTTTCATTACTGCATTGGTGGCAGGGATCGCCGAAGACCTTCTACGCTCCCCTCGGGATGTTTCAGGCAAAGATGTTGTAAAAAGACCGACAACGAACATATTGGAAATGGCTGCGTTACCTACACCCTCATCCTCTCTTTCCTCCTCATGCAGTTGCAACTCCTGTGGGTCTACGGGAACTGAAAATACTGATACCTTTTCCGGAAGGGTCATCTCCGGTATCAGGTATGCATACGTGGAACTTCTTGGGGATATAAGCTACTGGCTTATCATTGGTATTGTTCTTGCAGGTATCATCACATATCTGGTACCTGAAAATCTCGTTGGTTCCCATCTTGGAGGGGGTCTGGTCTCGATGCTCCTTGCACTTGTTGTAGGTATTCCCCTTTACATCTGTGCGACCGCTTCGACGCCTCTTGCAGCGGTTCTTATTGCAAAGGGCATGAGTCCCGGGGCAGCGTTCGTTTTCCTGCTAGCAGGGCCTGCAACGAATGCAGCTACCATTACAATGGTCCTGAAGTATCTGGGCAGGAGGTCGACAGGTGTTTATCTGGCTTCAATTGCAGTTTGTGCAGTTGCGGGAGGGCTGCTTCTTGATATGGTCTATTCATATCTGGGCATTGATGCTTTGTCCATAGTTGGAAGTGCGAGCGATGTCATGCCCGAAGAAGTGAAGACCGGGTTTGCACTGTTGTTACTTCCGTTGATGGCATATGGGATATATCATCAGAAAAAGTGTGGCGAGTGATGTTCGTCACTTTTTTTTAGAATGGTGGTAGGATAATATCAATATATTTATGAAAATATGTTAAAGACAATCTTGGACCTTGGTCCTTAAAGGCCTAATATAAGAGTTAAAAAATGGCATAAGGTCTATATCTAAAAACAGATTATCTCTTTTTAACTTCTTCTGATTCGGTTTTTCAAAGTTAACAGTGATATGCAAATTCGATACGCTTAAGTACTGTTATTTTTTCTTTATCAATAGTTTTGGTTATATTAGCCTATGTGAACAAAAACTTTCATTTATAACATAAAGGAGTCATTTTGAATGAAATACAGTCTCGGTATCGATGCAGGCGGTACTTATACAGATGCAGTCCTTCTTAGGGATTCTGATGAAGTCATAATCTCTTCGAACAAAGCGCTTACGACATACCCTGATCCTCTTGGAGGTATCAGGAACGCAATTGATGGGATCGATGAACAATACCTGAACGATATAAAAGTGGTTTCTGTTTCCACTACTTTATCAACGAACAGTATTCTGGAAGGTACGGGCTTCCCGGTTGGTCTGATCCTTGTGGGTAATTATGAACTGAACCAGGACCTTCCAACTGAACACTATGCGCAGGTAGAGGGCGGCCATAATTACAATGGTATCCCCACTGCACCTCTTGATGAAGATGCTGTTCGGGAATTTGCGGAAAAGGTCAAGGACAGGGTGGCTGCATTTGCAGTATCCTCGTATTTCAGTATAAGGAACCATGAACATGAATTGAGGGTCAAGGAGATCATAAAAGAATCCACAGGTCTTCCTATTGTATGTGCTCATGAGCTTTCACAGGAACTTGGTGCTTTCGAGAGGGCTGTGACCGCATTCCTGAATGCTCAGCTGATCCCTGTCACTGAGAAGTTCATGACCACTGTTGAGGAGTATATCTCTTCAAAAGGAATTGATGCAAATGTCTTCATGCTCAAATGCGATGGCTCGGTAATTGGTATCAGAAGTGCGCTTGAAAAACCGATCGAGTCCATCTTTTCAGGCCCTGCGGGTAGTCTTGTAGGTGCTTCATTTTTGACAGGGAATGATACCTGTGCCGTTATCGATGTTGGTGGCACCAGCACCGATATTTCGGTCATAATCAACGGGGTGCCCGAAATGAGTGAATCGGGAGCTGTTGTCGGTGGCTGGAAGACAAGGGTGAAGGCTATCAAGATGGAGACCTCTGCAATGGGCGGGGACAGTGATGTCTGGGTAAAGGACAATCACGTCAATATCGGTCCTCGCAGGGTAATTCCTCTCTGCCGTGCAGCCGACCTCTATCCCGGTTTTCTGGACCAGCTCAGGGCAAATCCAATGCCTTCCAGGGGTTTACTTGGGATCAACTTCCAGCCCACTAAATTTTACATAAGAACGGGCTATGATCCCATAGACATAAGCCCACAGGAAATGGATGTTTTCAGATATATCTCCGATGAGCCGACTTCCATAAGGGAGTTGCATAGCAGGATGAAGAAATATCCTTCGCCAAAGCATCTGGATTCGCTTTTGCAGAAACGTCTGATACAGACAATAGGTTTCACTCCCACTGATGCACTTCATGTTCTTGGGAACTATACTGAACATACCGTCGAAGCTTCTGAGATCGGTGCAAAATATCTTGGTTCATTGTGCAAACGTGATGCTTTTGAGTTTGCATCATTTGTAAAGCAGGAATTTGCAAAGAACATGGCATCTGATCTTATGTCTTTCTTCCTTGAAGGAATTTCCAAGGCGGAGATCCGTAAGATCTTCGATATAGAATCCCCTACGAAATTCAAGGTGGATATTCCGGTCGTGCTCATAGGTGGTCCTGTAATTGCATACCTTGAGGACCTGCAGTCAATATTAGATGCAGAGATCATCGTGCCTGAATATTCAAATGTGGGAAATGCTGCCGGTGCACTGGCAGCAAAAGGTATTCGCAGGGTGGATTTCCTTGTGAGACCTGCATCAATGGCAGCACCTGACTGGGAGTTCTATGTCTTTTCCGAGAAAGGACGAGAGAGCTTCTATGAATATGAAGAAGCCCTTGAGTATGCTTCGGAGATCGGGAGGGAGACCATTATACAGTATATGATGGATGCAGGTATGGACCCCGAGCATGTGAGCGTGGATATAGAGAAACAGGAGATCATCCCTGATGGATGGGCGCATCCTCTTGAGACGCGTATTCGTGTGATGGGTGTTAGTACGAGTCTGGTTGAAGAGAGATGCTAAAAGGCATTCCAAACGTTCGATATTCTCGAATGCTCCTTTCTTCTCTTCTTTTTCTTTTTTTTCTTATATGAGCTGATCTCCCTTTGTCTATCTTCTCTATGTACAAAGTGGAATTTTTTCACTCGCACAAACGTTGATGTAGTTTCAACTCTTTCTTTAAAATGATAATGTCTTTAGCATAATATGGGGGTGTGATGCTAAATGAAACTCTGCTGTTCGCAAGAATGTATGGACAGGATCACCTGTACCTCGGTTGGAATGGTGGCCCTGACAGTTATCAGTGTACTCTTTATCTTGATATACGAGCTTGTAATATCAAAATTCCTTCTGACAATGTTCGGCCTCTGACCATACGATATATTGATAAAAAAAGTTAAAAGGAATGTAAGGTTTACTCTGCAGTCTCTTCTTCGTTCATCTTGTTCCTTTCATGGTTCAGTATTCTCCGAACCACCAGTTTCTTCTTCCCCAGCCCCATGTTCAGAACTTCCGGATATTTTTCGGTCGCATAGGTATACAGTTCATTTGCACCCATAGCTGTAAGATTATCTTCCAGCTTCAATAGTTCGGCCATTTCCATTTTCCTTCCTCCGTATTTCTTACTCTAATGGATTAGGAGTTAAATATTTAGAGTTTGTGGTTTTGTCCTTTTCTGAGCATTGATGTGCATTGTTTCATTTTGTCTATAGAAATGATTATAATTGAATGATACATCTAGTAGCAAAAAGACGTTATATGAAATTTTGAAGGTAATCCCATGACCAATAACAGTTTTGAACCGATACCAAGCTCATTTATGTTTAAGAGCCTGCTTGATAAGAACACGATAATTATGACTGCAAATCCTCGTATAGCCCTTGTGACAAAAGGCATCATGCGAGCAGCAAAAGAAATGGATGCGCCGCTTATTCTTGAGCTGGCAAGATCTGAGTGCAATCTGGAAGGTGGCTATGCAGGTCTGACTCCTGCTGCGATCTCCAAGATCACAAGAGATGCCGCAAAAGAGCTCGAGTTCGATATGTGGGCATTGCATGCGGATCATATCGGTATCAAGAAGGGTACTGATGAAGATATCGAGGCTACAAAAAAGCTTGTCGATGCACAGATCGCGGCTGGTTACACTTCCTTTGCCATTGACGCATCCCATCTGTTCAATTTCCAGGGTGGCAATCTGCGTGAAGAACTTGCGAACAATATCGATGCAACAACAAAGATCGGGCTCCACATCAAAGAGGGTATGGGCGATAAGAAATATGGTCTTGAGGTCGAGGTCGGCGAGATCGGAAGGGAAGATGAGAATGGCAGAGTTCTGACCCAGCCGGAGGAGGCTGCTACTTTCATCAAGGCATTGAACGAGAACGGTGTTTATCCTCACTTCCTGGCAATTGCTAACGGCAGTGCCCATGGGAACACCTATGATACTAACGGTAACCTCATCGAGCAGGTCTCTGTAGATATCGGGCAGACAATTGCAGTGGCACAGGCACTTAAGGACAACGATCTCGATGTAAGGATCGCACAGCATGGGATCACCGGTACTCCACGTGACCTTATCCACAATCACTTCCCGCATGGGGATATTGTAAAGGGCAATGTGGCAACCTTCTACCAGAACATCGTCTGGGATATTTTCAAGGTATATGAGCCGGAACTCTACAAGGATATCTGGGACTGGACAATTGCAAATTACAAGGAAAAGGCTCCGGAAAAGAACGACAATGAGCTATTTGGCAAGTTCAGCAAATTCTCTATCAAGGAGTTCTTCGACAGGATCTATTCGGTGAGCGAGGATACGCTGGAAGCAATTGATGCAATGTGTTACGCTGAAACCCTTCTTTTCATCAAGGCTTTCAATGGCGAGGGTACTGCTCAGATGGTCAGGGATTCCCTTAACTAATTTTTTAAAACTCGGATGTGGTCGGTGAGGTCCGATCACATAATTCCGGGTTTCTTATTCTCTTTTGCCCTTTCTACAACAATATTTATTCTTCTGGCATGTGTCTCTACATGCAGTGTGTTCATGTCCATTATTTTTGATAGATGTCTTTATACCCTTTTTCATGCGATCTCCTGTTGATGGATCTCTGTTGATGGATCTCTGTTGATTTTGTAATGGGGTGATCTGGCAGACCACAAAACAGTTATATTGGTAACACCGGATTTTCCTATATGGGAGGCACAATATGGATCTGAAAAAGAAGTCTTTTATTACCTTGATCGTGCTTATGATGATGCTTCTGCAACCAATGACCGTATATGCATTATCTGCAAGTGATGCAAAACAGGCATGGTATGATGCAAAACAGGAAAGTGTCGAAGCTCAGGCTGAACACAGGGATGCAAAGGTCGAGTGGGCAGCGGACAAGACCGATGAAAATAACCAGAAGGTGATTGACACTGGAAAATATGCTCTACATGCTTCACTGAATGAAGTGGAAGCATGGCTTATATGGAAGGATCTGGAAGTGGAAGAGAACCCTGAAATTCCCAATGATCTGAAAGAGAATATTCAGGAAGACGTTGATGTCAATCTTGGAAAGATAGATGCACTAAGGGTAGAAGTCGATGGTGTGGAAAACAGATTCGAGCTTGGTGTAGTTTTCTTGAAAATAGTAGGAAACTATTTTGAGCTTGTTTCTGATGTTGCAAGGAACAGTGGGTTTGTGTGGGTTCATATTGCCAACGAAAAAGCAGATACTCTTGATGAATATGAAACAACTTTGCGCACAGTGGTGGAAGGCATGGAAAATAACGAAGCTATCCTCGAAAAACTTGACCTGGCAAGATCTGATATAGAGGACGCAAAAGAAAATATAAACAATGCGAATGGGGAATATGGGCAGGTCCATATTCAGGAAAAACCATTGATCAAGTTCTCCAATGGGAACAATTATCTAAGGATAGCAAGGGGTAATATGATCTCAGCGCATGGATATTTGAATGAAGCTTATGGTCTGATCGTCAGGGAGGGCTGATAATATGAAGAAGATGCTAATCTCTATCCTGATCATAGCTACGATACTGTTCGTTAGTGGGTGTGCTCAAAATGGCGATGTCCCGGAAGAAGGGCCAAATGCTGGTGTTTTGGAAGACCCTTCAGTTGGATCGGGGGGCATGGATGGGGATATGGGGGCTGAAGTTACAGGTGCTATCACCGAAAGTGAAGAAACTCCAAATGGGTCTGATAATATTACTATATCGCAGGAGGATCTTGACAGGTTAAAGGAAGAACTTGAAGGGCTTGAGTTTGAAGATGTGGGTGGACTTTCCGGGGACTGATCCCTCATCTTTTTTTAATGACCTTATCTTTTTAATTTTAGAATAACATCCCTCTAAAAGGGTGGCTTACTCATATCGTAATGCATCCAGCGGTCTCATATTTGATGCTTTCCATGCCGGATACATGCCACCTATAAGGCTGGTAGCGATCCCAAAGATGATGCCTTCTAATATGTAGAGAAGTGTTGCAAATGATAGCAGGTAGGATGTGTTGTCAACGATCAGCGAGAGTATCAAATAACCAGCTCCAATGGTGAAAAGTCCTCCTATCAGACTGGCAATAATACCGAGAAGCAGGGCTTCCAGAAGGAACATGGTGAGTATATCCCTGCGCGATGCTCCTACGGCTTTCATCACACCTATCTCTTTTGTGCGCTCCATTGTTGACATGAGCATTACGTTCAGTATACTTACTCCTGCTACCAGAAGTGAGATAGATCCGATTCCCATGAGGAACAGGGAGATCGATTTGAATGCTTCATTTATGCTTTCGAGAATTATGTTCGTGGCAAAGACCGTGATGACCTCTTCCTTTTTGTTAAGGAGTTTCTCGATATCATTTTTGATGTCGTTCACCTGGTCAAGCTCTTCAGCTTTGATGATCACAAAATCATATTCTTCTTCCTCGTTCGGATAGAGTTTCCGGTACATCTGTTCAGAAGTGAAAATTCCGGTATCTGTGTCTATGTCAAACCCAATTCCACGTTCTTTAAGGATCCCCACGACCCTGAGGCGTGAATCCCCTATCTCTATTTTCCCCCCTAGCTTCAGTTCAAGGGTATTTGCAATAGATGCTCCTACGACGCAGTCTGTTGAGCCGGATTTGAAGTATTGCCCTTCATCTATCTCTACTAACTTTTCAAGGTCATCCTTATCGATGTCATAGACGGACCCAAAGGTGTATTGGTTCTTGTATTCTACTCTGTCCCCGCTCGAATATACCGGTATTATAGCATCTATACCGCTGATCTTCTTCATCTGTTTGACCTGCTTTTCACTTACACCGTCTTCGCCTGGTGCGGGGTAGATAAGCAATTTATCACCAATATCTCCGAATGAATCGGTTACAGACAATTTCAGGCTGTTACCAAGGATCCCCATTGAAGATATCGCTATCACTCCTATTATGATGCCAATTGCAGCAAGAACGGTTCGGAACGTCTGTCTTTTGAGATTCCTTCGGGCAAGCTGAAGGTACATATTGTTCCTTATGTCTTCAATTGATATCATCAGATACCTCTCCGTCCAGCAGCATTATGTTCTTGTTTGAATATTCTGCAAGCTTAGGATCATGGGTGACGACTATGAGAGTAGTACCGGCTTTGTTAAGCTGGCTTAAAAGGTCCATGATGATCTTACCGGTCTTGGAATCAAGATTTCCGGTCGGTTCATCTGCAAGCAAGATCGGCGGATCGTTCGCAAGAGCGCGTGCAATGGCCACTCTTTGCTGCTGTCCTCCGGATAGTTCGTTCGGGCGATGGTCAGCGTATTCAATTTCGAGTTTTGCCTGTTCCAATGCATGTAATGCCCTCGCTTTTCTCTCATTTGGGGGCATACGGCTGAAGATCATTGGAATTTCTACATTTTCCAGGGCTGTAAGTGTGGGTATCAGGTTGAACTGCTGAAAAATAAATCCTATATTGTCCCTGCGAATTGTGGTAAGCTTGTCATCATTAAGCTCTGTGATATCTATATCGTTGATTTTCACAGTGCCAGAAGTTGGTGTGTCAAGGCATCCTACCATGTTAAGAAGCGTGGATTTGCCAGATCCGGAAGCTCCCATTATTGTCACAAAATCACCTTTTTTGATGGAGATATCAACGCCGTTCAGTGCGTGTATCTCATTTGCACCAAGGGTGTATATCTTTTTGACATCTTCCATTTGGACGATTGTATCGGACATGGGTTCCCCCATTTAATCATCAGTTTCCAGTGTTTGTTCTCTCTTCTTCCACGAATATGCTATCGCTACGGCGACTGCGATCAACAATATTGCGGCTATCAGCCATGCCCACGTTGCTGGCTTATTGTCATTCTCATATGTGGCAATGTTTTCCAGATCGATATATCCGGTAACTGATGAATATACATTATCGGTGTCACGAAACTCTATTAGGATGGGTACTTTGGTGACATTGGACGATAATATCTGTGCTGAAAGTTCAAAACTACTGAAGTCATCTGCTTCCAGCGTGCCTATGAAATAGTTCGCGTAAGGCTGCATAGGTTTAATATCATCCGATCCGGCTACGGACACAAGTACGTTCTTTGCATCGGTGGTGCCGAAGTTATTGATATCACCTGTAAAGGTGTACTGTTTTCCGATGTTCTTCACTTCTATGCTTGTAAAAATGAGGGATGGCTGTTCCACAACGTCGATAGTGGAATCTTTTTTTCCGGAAACGTGGTAATTATCACCATTGAAAAACGATGCAGTAAATGACACCTCTTTTTCACCGCTTGTGGATGCCATCGTATTGAGCGTAACAGTCACTGTGGACTTGTTCCCTGAAGGGATCACTCCTACAAACACTTCTGAAGGGTTGAATCGCACTCCATCCCCTTCAGGTGTTATGATGACATTGTTGACCTCGTTTGGTCGGGTGTTGATTATGTCCAGCTCGATCGTTGAGATCTCATTCATTACGGTGGATGGCATTGTGGCCATAATGAGCTTAAGGTCCCGGTTATCGATCTTTACTGGAATGTTGTAGTTAAGATCGTACATGTCGCTGCCACCGACCACTTCCATGTTAAGGAAATGAATGCCGTTGGTGGCATTGTCCTTTGCACGAACATTGAACGTAAGTTTAATGGTGTCTTTCGGGCCGAGAAGCCCAATATCCGTATAGCCTTTGCTGATGACATCAATATTTGAATTGCCCGCCAGCGTTATACTGGCTATATAGGCATTCATGTCGAAGGTTTCGTCATCCTCTGTGACATAGACCGTGCCAGTGGCCATGTTCTCTATATCCATTGTGATCGTGCCGGTATCTCCCGACATGAGCACGGCTGGATCCATCGTATAATCGACAACTACGGTTGGTCTTATCTCGGTTTCTGCTGTTGCTGTACCGGTGAGTCCAAGTAATAGCAGTACGAAAATGCTCACGATGATCTTGTTTTTCACTTCATGCACCTATGAACTTACTCGCACTGTATAATATATAAATTCCTACTGGGACCAATACGGATATTGCTGCATTCTTAACGGTCATGTTCCTTGCATGTACCAGTCCGAAGATCCAGATGTTCGCACTCCAGAGGGTGACTATTATTCCGACCAATGTCACCAGCTTCAGAGTTGGGTCTGCAAGAATAGCTTCCTCAATAAGGGCAGGGTCTTCGAGATTGATATTTTCCAGCGAGAATGATGTTGCTATTACAAAGATGCTTATCACACTGTTTATGATCGAGGGTATCAATCCGTATGCAACGACTTCAAGTACTCTTTTGAAATCTCCTTCTCCGCCAAGGATGGAAGATATTACGTAGAATATTCCTGCGTAGATCACCCACATAAAAAGTACTCCGATAAAAGCTCCTATCACTGCAAAGACCACTCCAATGCTTTCGAAAGCTGCTGCTTCAGGAAGGAGTACCATTATCTTTTGTGTCATTATGGCAGCGCTTATAGCTCCCAGCACTCCGATGAACAGCACAATAAGAAGGGGTGTCTTAAGCTCCACTTCGCTTTTCATCTTCTCTTCAAAAAATCCATTTGGATCCGTAAGAACTTGAGTTAGTGTCATTACTATTTATGTACAAACTATTGTATATATCATTGCCGGTTTCTTTAAATCGACACGCCGTGTTATAATTTCATCAATACATCTTCAAGTGCTAAAACCACTTTTCTGTGATCAGGTCCACTTATGACTATTGTCTTCTTTGAGTTCTTTGCACCGGATACGATCGTAATATCCCTTGAACTGATGTTAAAAAAGTCTGCCACGATCTCTATAAGCTGTCCGTTGGCCTTCCCTTTCTGTGCTGCGGACGTAAGTTTGATCTCTATACGTTCCCGCCACTGGTTATAACCTGCAGGAAAACAGGCTTTCTTGGACCCGGGGGTGACCTCTAGGTCGATGGCGATACCATCCTTTGTTTCTTTGATGGCCTTTTCAAAAGATGTGATCATAGTAAGAACTCTTTGATCGGTATGTTTTAGAAAATGTCGATAATGCTGTAACCTGGCCCACTAACTCCGAAAGTTCATCCTATTGGGATTCCCGCTGTCCCTTCCGGTTTCCCTCGTGTCAGGCTTATATTGCATTATCGTATGTGCCGCATTGAGGTTGTCTATACAATCACAGAAAGGCTCTGCCATATTCTCATGCAAGGACCTTACAATGCGCCAGAGTACAGTACATGGTAGGATGATATAAAGATAACGTTTTGTCTGTGTTTAATTTTCATGTGTTGTTCTTTTGTCATCGTACTCTGGTCGTATGGTATTACGCAAAATGGTTTGTTAAAAAGGCTTCAAATAGCTGTTATATTATGTGTTAGCTTTCATTTCCTTTCTGGAACTACTTTTTTTTCTGATCCACGCAGTAATCTTGAAGCTCTGGATTCGGTACTTTCCATTCCTCATGACCGGCTGTGCCCGGGGGTTGGGGAGTCAGGGCAGGGATCCCGGTTCTGTGGGGCATCGAAGGGATGGGCATGTCGGTGCAAGTTGTGGAGTTGTTGAGTTGTGGAGTTCTGGACACTCGGTTTTCCAATGTGGGATTCTTTGATGTTGGCTATGATATAAGGCCGGTAATTGGAAGGTAGAGGAAAGGATGCCATGTTCCGATGAATTGTTGTTAATTCTAAGATGTGACTATTAAAATAAAGTGCTATAGGACGTTTTCCTCTCTTTTTTTTATTTATTGATATGTTTTATGTAGCACAATCTATTTATAACTGATAGCGGTAATATGTATCCTTGTCAAGCCACGGGATGTAATGGTTACAGTCTTGGTGGCAAAAATGACTATATATTAATAAAAAAGATTATGGTTGCATAAGTTTTTTTATATGTGCCTATTACAATTTAAAAAACTAAACGTGAGGTAAAATAATGGCAGAACAAAACCCATTTGAGAATGCAAGAAAGCAGTTACAGAAGTGCGCAGATATCCTTGAGCTCGATGAGGGCATCCATGATATCCTGAAGAACCCAATGAGGGAAATGCATGTGTCCCTTCCTGTCCGCATGGACGATGGAAGCATCAAGGTCTTCCAGGGATTCAGGGTACAGTACAATGATGCAAAAGGTCCAACAAAAGGTGGTATCCGCTTCCACCCAGACGAGACCGTTGACACTGTCAAGGCACTTGCAGCATGGATGACATGGAAATGTGCAGTTATGGACATCCCCCTCGGTGGAGGTAAGGGTGGAGTTATCTGCAACCCTAAGGAAATGTCCCAGGGTGAACTTGAGCGCCTTTCAAGGAAGTTCATTTCAAGCATCTCAATGATCGTAGGTCCTGACAAGGACATACCTGCTCCTGATGTCTACACCAACCCACAGATGATGGCATGGATGATGGACGAGTTCTCCAAGTTCGCAGGCAAGAACCAGGCTGGTGTCATCACCGGTAAGCCACTCAGCATTGGTGGTTCCCTCGGTCGTGGCGACGCTACAGCACGTGGTGGTCTTTACGCAGTCCGTGAAGCAGCAGTAGAGATCGGCCTTGACCTTAAGGACGCAACTGTCGCAATTCAGGGATACGGTAATGCAGGTTATTTCGCTGGAACTCTCTGTGAAGAGCTCTTCGGATGCAAGGTCGTCGCTGTAAGTGACAGCCGCGGCGGTGCTGTCAACATGAACGGTATCAGCGCAGAAGCAGCACAGGAGCACAAGCAGGCAACCGGTTCAGTTGTTGGTCTCGCAGGTACAGAGCCTATCTCCAACGAAGACATCCTTGAGCTTGATGTCGATATACTTATCCCAGCAGCTCTTGAGCACGTTATCACACACGATAATGCAGACAAGATCAAAGCAAAGATCGTTGCAGAACTTGCAAATGGTCCAACCACTCCAGAAGCAGATGAGATGCTTTTCCAGAAAGGCGTACACCTCATTCCTGACTTCCTCTGTAATGGTGGCGGCGTGACAGTATCTTACTTCGAGATGGTACAGAACTTCTACATGTACCGCTGGAGCATAGAGAGGGTCCACAACAGACTTGACGCAAAGATGACCAACGCATACCACGCTGTTCTCGAAGCTTCCAAGAAATACAATGTCAACATGAGAACTGCAGCATATGTCGTAGCTGTCAACCGTGTAGTTGAAGCAATGGCAGACCGCGGATGGTTATACTAAGCATTGTAAGACATTTTCGAAAAATAACTCTTGGTTTGAAGGGAGGGGGTAATCTTCTCCCTTTTTAAACCTGTGATGTCCCTGCAACATTTGTATTATATTCAATAATTCTAAATGTTCGTCATTGGATATCGTATTCTACTTATCAAAAAAGATATAACTAACTTGGGAGATTAGAGGTCATTATGAAGATCGCAATCCTTGGTGGAACTGGCAATATTGGTAAAGGCTTTGCCCTGCGCTGGGGTCAGATGCATGATGTGGTAGTAGGTTCCAGAAATTCTGAGAAAGCTATTACAGTCGCAGAAGAATATACTCGTATCCTGAATGAAAGGGGTTTTGATTCCAAGATCGAAGGTATGGACAACAAGTCCGCCGCAGAAGTTGCAGATGTTATAATCATTGCAGTTCGTTATGAACAGGTTTCTTCTATTATCGAGCTCATAACACCTGTCCTCAAGGACCAGATAATAGTTTCAGTTGTAGTTCCTATGGAAAAGGACCGCTGTTACATACAGCCTGATCCAACTGTTAATGGACACATTACGATTGATGCTTCCAAGTCCGAGTATAATGCTGATTACTTCTGTTACACAACTCCTGCAGCTGGTAGTGCTGCAGCAGAGATCGAACAACTTTTACCATGTGATATTGAAGTTGTATCCGCATTCCACAATGTTCCTGCAAAGAAACTTGCAGACCTTGATATAGAACTTGATTATGATATTGCAGTATGTGGCAACTGCATGCATTCGAAGAAAATAGTCTTCGGACTTGTAAAGGATATCTCTAATATGCGACCTTTGGATATCGGTCCACTTGAGACTTCCGGAATGGTCGAATCTCTGACACCATTGGTGATCAATATCGCCATACGCAACAAGATGCATGATGTTGGCATTAGATTTGTTTAAATAAAAAAAGAGATTGTATCGGCATGAATATTGATCACCAATGATTATATATCTCATCCCTTACAATATCAATTATCCTCTGATAAAGGGCAACTGAAGGGTTCCAACCGTCAAAACTTGATCTTGGATTCATAAAAACGAAAATATTCCGTCCCCTCAAAGAGAATCCTCAGTTCCCCTTTTTCTTATCTCTTCTACTCTTCTAACAAAAGAATATATATAGAAAGGCAAGTTTTAGAGCATAATATCTTATTATACTCTATATCAAAACAGCACAAAACGATCCATGATGTGGGTGATGCAATGAATATCAATACTAAAGAAGATGTTCTCAAAGCAATTGAGAGTAACAATGTTAAGTTCATAAGGTTACAGTTCACGGACATTCAGGGTGTCGTGAAAGACGTGGAAATTCCTGTAACACAGATCGAAAAGGCTCTTAGTGTAGGGATATCCTTCGATGGTTCTTCTATTGAAGGATTTGTTCGTATCAATGAGTCTGATATGGTTCTAAAACCGGATGTTTCTTCCTTTGCCATCCTTCCATGGAACCAGAAGAAGGGTGTCGTTGCAAGGATGATCTGTGATATCCATCTTCCTGATGGAACTCCTTTTGAAGGGGATCCGCGCTACGCACTCAAGAAGGTTCTCAAAGAGGCGGAAGAGATGGGTTTCTCACTTAATGTGGGCCCTGAACTCGAGTTCTTCCTTTTCGAGAAACAGGATGGAAAAGCAACAACTATTCCTCACGACTTTGGCAGGTATTTCGAGTTTGCACCGGCAGACCTTGCAGAGGATATCCGCCGTGATATCGTATTGACGCTAATGGACCTTGGATTTGATATCGAAGCTTCACACCACGAAGTTGCATTTGGTCAGCATGAAATCGATTTCAAGTATGGCGATGCCCTTACGACTGCTGACAACGTAACGACCTTCAAGTATGTTACCCGTACCATCGCGAAGCTCAACGGATTGCACGCAACTTTCATGCCAAAACCGATCTTTGGTGAGAACGGCTCCGGTATGCATGTGAACCTCTCCCTTTCAAAGAATGGCGAGAATATATTCTATGATGCTGATGGTGAGATGCAGATAAGTGATGAAGCACGCTACTTTATCGGTGGTCTTCTCAAACACGTAAAAGCTATAACCGCAATTTCCAATCCACTTGTAAACTCCTACAAGCGCCTTGTTCCTGGATATGAAGCTCCGGTCTACATCGCATGGTCTGGTGCCAACAGAAGCTCTCTTATCCGTATCCCTGCGGCAAGGGGCAAGGGTACTCGTGTAGAGCTTAGAAGCCCTGACCCATCATGCAACCCTTACATCACTTTCGCTGCCGTTCTTGCAGCAGGTCTTGATGGTATAAGGAACAAGATAGATCCTGGGGATAACAGAGAAGAGAACATATTTGAGCTCAGTGATAAAGGTCTCAAGGACTTTGGTATCGAAACCCTTCCATCAACACTTAATGATTCTGCAAAGTATCTGGCAGACGATGAGCTCTTAATAGAAGCACTCGGTACTCATGTGATCAATAGTGTCTTGAGTCTCGCAAAGGCTGAATGGGATTCCTATCGTATTCAGGTACATCCTTGGGAGATCGAAAGATATCTCAATACTGTGTGAGAGTTCATACTCTCACTTATCCTTTTTTTCTTCGCTTGTTTATTTGTTTTAGTTCAAAGTTCCATAAATGTTAAATCGATTCATGATAAGTTCTTCTCATGACAGATGTGATGCTACTTTGGGACAACCCTTTACTTTTTGAGAAGCTCTTTACAGAGAACGGTCTTAAATGTCAGCGTGTTCTTTCGACTTCTGTCGGAACGCCTTTTCTTCCTCCCTGTAAGTGTGTGGTCATACCTACAGGATTTGCAAATCCTGCATACACTAAGATATGTCCGGGTATAGAGAATAATGCTAGATCCTTTGAGAGATTTATTCGCTCCGGGGGTATTCTTGTGGTGTTCGGTGCACTTATGCCTGAATATGGGCACGATTGGTTGCCCATGAAACTTACCTATATAGAAAAGCACGGGGAGGTCAGGCTGGTGCAGGTGTCATCCCATGAGGTGTCCTGTATTGCAGATGTTCAGGAAAATGTGGAATGCGATGGTTATTATTCAGAGACCGATGGGAGGGTCATAATAGAGAACAGTGAAGGAAATGCGGTGCTGGTAGTAAAGGAAATAGGGGATGGGCTGGTGATAGCCACGACCATCCATGAGTTCCCTTCATCAGCATTCCTCAAATATATCAGTGAAAAAGCAAAACGATCGAAGATATGATCATTTCTGGCTATTGCGTAGCTGTTCGATATCTTCCTTTGCGTCAGGATATCTGAGAATGTATAGGCCGCTACATGGTTTTATGAACTGGAATATCAGGTCGTCTCCCTTTATTCCGATGGGTATGGAGTCTCCTCCACGGAGCATGATCCCATGTAATTTGTAGCCGCCTTTGACGTGATAGACCTCATCACATTCTTTCTTGATGAAGTCTTCACATTCCTGAGGTGTGGCTCCTTTGAGGAGGATTTCATAGGGAATATCGTTTATACAGGCCATATTTCACACTATCTCAAGGTCGCGTACACGAATGCCGCTTTCAACTATCTTTCCAACTATCTTTCCACCTGTCATCTCTGCAGCCTTTTCCGCATCTGCTTCAGGTAGAATGATGAGGAATCCCATTCCCATGTTGAATGTGCGGTACATCTCAAGTTCATCCACATTGCCTTCTTCCTGTAGGAACTTGAATATGTTTCCTGGCTCTATGGGGTCAGTGAAGTCAAAACCAAGGTCTGTAACCCTTTTAAGTTTCAGCAATCCGCTTCCGGTGATGTGTGCGAGTCCGTGAACGTCACATTCCTTTATCACATCAAGGACTTCCATGTAAATGCGGGTCGGTATAAGGAGCTCGTCTCCTATTGTAGTCTCTGTGTCGTAAGAGAAATCTTCATGATAGGAATGTCCGGATTCCTTGATTATATTTCTCACAAGGGTGTAGCCGTTACTGTGAACACCATCGCTGGGTATTCCCACAAGTACATCTCCAAGCTGAACTTTCTCTCCGGTGATCACTTCATCCTTCTTGACCATTCCAAGACATGTGCCTGCAAGGTCGAAACCGTTCACGATCTCTGGGAGGGTTGCAGTTTCACCGCCTACGATGCTCATTCTTGAGATCTCCGCACCTTTGACAAGTCCTTCGCCTATCTGGCTTGCAAAGTCGTCAGAGTGTTTCTCAAGGGCAAGATAATCGACAAAACTAATAGGTTCTGCACCGATGGCAAGAAGATCGTTGACGTTCATTGCGATACAATCGATGCCTACAGTGTTCCAGCGCTTCATCTCATTTGCTATAAGCACCTTTGAACCGACTCCATCGGTTGCCATTGCAAGTGCATATTCGCCGAAATCGATAAGTCCTGCGTAGTGGCCGATACTTGTAAGAGGGGCACCGAGACCTTCGCGTTTGTAGGTCATTCCACTCGTAAGTGCCTTGATGGTCGATTCCTCTTTCTCGATATCGACACCAGAATCTGCATATGTAAGATGTTTCTCGTTCATTAAATTCCCTCTTTTAGTTGCATCCGCTCTTTTTACCAAGACCGAACTCACGATGCAGAACTTTCACTGCTTCTTCTGCATCTTCTTCCTTTACTACAAATGAAATGTTATGCTGGGACGAACCCTGGCTTATCATAATTACGTTGATCTTTCCTGTCCCGAGAGCACCAAAGATCTTCCCTGCAACTCCTGGGCTGCCGTCCATTCCAGCACCTACCACAGCGACCACACAGACATCTTCATCGTATGCGACCTCTCCGAGAACACCTTCATTGAATGCATGCTCCAGAGCTTTAACGGCCCTTTTCAGGTGGGCCTGCTCAACTATGAGTGACATGTTCGCTTCAGATGAGCTCTGGCTGATCATGATAATGTTAACTCCGGCATTCGCAAGGGTGGAAAAGATCTTTGCAGCAGTACCAATGGCACCTACCATGCCTGCACCGCATATGTTGATGGCTGCTACCTTTCTAATCAGTGTCACTGCTTTTGCTACCTCTTCACTGCAATTCTGGTCTGCAACGATGAGGGTTCCGGGGAATTGTGTGTCAAACGTGTTCTTTACACGTACCGGTATGCCATGGCTGATGGCAGGCTCTATGGCTCTTGGATGAAGCACCTTGGCACCGAAATATGATAGTTCCATTGCTTCGATGTATGATATCTGTGATATCGTGGATGCTTCCGGTACTATTTTCGGGTCAGTGGTCATGATACCGTGAACCTCTTTCCATAACCATATCTCATCTGCCTGGATCGCAGCACCGACCAGGGATGCAGTAAAATCGGAACCTCCGCGTCCGAGGGTGGTTATGATGCCATTCTCGTCCTCTGCAATGAAACCTGTGACGACCGGAATTGAATTTTCCACAAGAGGTCCTACAGTTCTCCTTATTTGTGCATAGCTTTTTTGCAGGGGTCTGGCGTTTCCGTAGTTATCTGTAGTGTTGATGCCTGCCTCTCCGCCGGTAAATGGTTTTGAATCTGTGCCCTGGGAACGTATCGAACCGCTGATTATAGGGACTGCCAGACGTTCTCCGTAGGATGAGATATAATCTATGGAACGCGGGGTCAGTTCTCCAAGGTAACAGATGCCTATAAGGGCCTTTTCAAGTTCATCGATGCGGATGTCGATGGTCTCAATGACCTCATCCGCGATCCTTTCATTATCGATGGCATCACTGATCGCATCATAGTGCTTCTTTGCAAGGTCTGTCATGAACTCCTTTACCTGGGAGACCTTGCCTTTTTGTGATGCTTCCGCTGCGTTTGTAAGAAGCCCATCAGTAACACTGCCGAGTGCTGAAGTGATAGCTACGATCTGGTTGCCTGCCTCTTTATAGCTTATCAAAAGTTGTGCAACATGGCGTATCTTCTTTCCATCTGCAATGGATGTTCCGCCGAATTTCATTACATATCTCATAGATGATCACATTTGTAAATTGAGCTTGATTTGAATGTGGCTATAAGGACAGCAGTGTAATATAAAGATTATGAACGACAGTATCATGGCATTGTTGCCAGGATAAAAAAGGGAATCAGTTGAATTCCCTTTTTAAGAAGAATGCAGTAAGTGCGATCAGTATTGCAACAACGACATAGCTGAAACCGCTTGATCCTTTTACATCATCGGTAGAGTCTGAAATTACCTCTGATACAGCATCAGTTACATTGTCACTATCCGATATCACTTCATCGATCTTGCTCATGTTCTCTACGGCAATACTCGTCTCTTTTATTGTCTCCGTTATGGAGTTGCTCTTCTCTACAGTGAATGAGCTATCCTCTGAAGATACGGATCCATCTTCAGAAACAATGGTTACTGTGACCTCATATGTTCCTGCATCCATTTTGTCTGTGATAGATGCGTATTTTCCTTCATCTACTTCTTTGCGAGTATCTATACGGTCATCATCCACATATACCTTTATTTCGGATGCATCATTGTCGAGTTCATAGTAGATTATAGCGCGTTCGTTTTCCTTTATCACATCTCCTGCAAGGCCTTCTACCGTTATTTCCACATTACTTTCTATTATGACATCCTCTCTTTGTGAAACCTCTTTCAGGAAAACGATAGTTTCGCTGCTATCAAAGAACTCGTATATGTTCGCAATTACAATTGTTGTTATCTCTCCGTCAACTGTCTTGTAATGGCTGAAGATATCCCCTTTTTCCATGTCGTTCATCTCTTTGACGAGGTGACCGTTCTTTTCCAGTGTTAGGGTGATGGTCTCGTCCTCGTCGTCATAGTCGGATGCTTTCAGTGCGAATCCTTCTTCCAGATCGAGTTCTTCTCCTACATTGACCGACCTTGAATCGTCATATATCAAAAGATCATTGAGGTCCTCTTCAGGGTTGCGGAACTGCTCTATCCTTATCTTTGCAGAGGCAGGGTCCTTGGAAACGACATCCTTTGGCGTGACCCGGAACACAAGGTATTCCTTGTCCTCTTCATCAGCATCTTCTGCTTCAACTGTCAATATGTATTCGAAAGGGTCATCTTCTTGTCCGGCCCCATCTCCATCTTTGACAACCTTTCCATCACGCAATACCTCTACCCAGATATCTCCATCGTTCTCGTTGATGTCTGAGATATGCAGGGTGTATCCCTGGTCAAATGTAAGTTTGGTGCCAATATCTATAACACTTTCAGAGGAGTGTATTATTGGTTCGGTCGGGTCAAGTGCTGTTGCAGGGGTTATTGCAAGCAGCATGGCAAAAAATCCTATGATTACAAAATGTATATATTTCATTAAACCTCACCATTCACGAAGATACTTTAACATTGCTAAAAAAGGGAACATTGGGTTTATATCTTTATCGACACATTCATTTGGTCGTTTTGGCTTTTATTATGAAAAAGAGGTGTATAATTGAAATATATTATTCTCATTGGTGATGGGATGGCCGATCATCCGCTGGAAGAGCTTGGTAGCAGGACGGTCCTACAGAAAGCAAACACTCCTAATATGGACCAGATGACAAAGAACGGTCTTGCGGGGCTTGCGATAAATGTTCCTGAGGGCTATCCTCCGGGAAGCGATGTTGCTAACATGTCTGTTATGGGCTATGACCCTGCTTTGTATTATTCGGGACGTGCTCCCCTTGAAGCTGCAAGCATGGATATCCCCTTAGGATCGAACGATGTGGCTTTCAGGTGTAATCTTATCACCATCAAGGATGGCCTTATTGCAGACCACAGCGCCGGTCATATCACAAGTGAGGAAGCAAGGGAACTTATAGAAGCTGTGGATGCTGAGCTTGGAAGTGAGGAATTGAAATTCTATCCGGGTATCAGCTACCGTCATCTCCTTGTTACATCCAATGGCCTTGGGGCAAATGCGGATTGTACTCCTCCTCATGATGTTATCGATGGGGAGATGGATGGCCATATGCCCAAAGGGGAAGGCAGTGATGTACTTGGAAAGCTTATCAAAGGCTCCATCCCGATACTGGAAAGGCATCCCATAAATGAGAAAAGGGTCTCAGAGGGTAAGAATCCTGGAAATTCCGTGTGGTTCTGGGGGCAGGGGTATGCACCGAGCTTCCGTACGTTCGAGGATCTTTACGGACTTACAGGGTCGGTCATTTCGGCGGTGGACCTTATAAAGGGACTTGGGATCTATGCAGGTCTCGATGTTATTGAAGTTCCCGGAGCTACCGGATATCTTGATACCAATTATGTGGGTAAAGCGGAATTTGCCATGGCATCCCTGAAAGATAAGGACTTTGTAGTGGTCCATGTGGAAGCTCCGGATGAGGCAGGACATATGGGCGACCTTGAAGCTAAGTTGCAGGCGGTCGAAGATTTCGATGAGAAGGTAGTGGGTACGGTCCTTCGTGCTGCAAGAGAAAGTGATGAGGATTACACTATAGTTGTTCTTCCTGACCATCCGACCCCCATAGCTCTCAGGACGCACACTTCAGAACCGGTTCCTTTCGTGATGTATTCCACACTTGAGAATGAGGTGGATGCTGTGGATACCTTCGATGAGGATGCTATGAAAAAAGGTTCTCTTGGAATTGTGCGGGGTTGTGACCTCGTTCAGCTCATGATGGAGCGGGCAAAGCAGGTATAAAAGCAAAATTGGAAAACGGTGTATTGACCATACGCTTCCAAAGACAAAAGCTGAAGAAAAAACGAAGATCCTGATCGAGTGATCGATCTTCCTCTCTTTTTTACCCACCGATGATGTTTGCGGCATCAGTCAGAGTTTATCGTCATATTTTGCTCGGTCGGGGTAACTCTCATCATCGCCGCAATACCGTTTATGTGGATAGTATTATTTACCATGTTATTATTATTTTCGATACAATCTTGATCGAGGTATCATTTTGAAGATGGAACTTTTTACTGTGGATGATCTACCGCTTATCAAAGAAGGCGACAATATTGCGGCTATGATATGTGAGCGAACACAACTTGAGTCACATGATGTGGTCGTCATTGCATCTACCATCGTTGCAAAATCAGAGGCAGCAATGATCCTTAAAGATACGATCATTCCATCCGAACGTGCTGTTGCAATGGCAAAAAAGTGTGGGACTGATCCTGCGCTCGTGCAAGTAGTACTTGACAACAGTGTTGAACAGCTCGTTGAATTCCCGGTGCTGCTTGTTGAGAACCTTAACGGTCATGTCAGTATAAATGCGGGTATTGATGATTCCAATGTGGATGACAAGTATTTCCTTCAGATGCCGCATGATCCGGATGGGTCTGCAAAGGCCATTGGAATGCATGTTGCTGAGCTATGCGGCAAGGATGTCAGCGTAATTATCACTGATACGAATGGCCGGTCCTTTAAGATCGGGCAAACCGGTGTTGCGGTGGGTGTCTATGGTGTTCACCCTATCAAGAACTGGCGGGGCGAGAAAGACCTTTTCGGGAAAGTGCTTGAGATAACCGAGGAAGCGGTGGCTGATGAGGTTGCTTCGGCTGCGAACCTGTTGATGGGTGAGGCTGCAGGTGGAACTCCGGTGGTCATTGTTAGGGGGCTTGACCTGTACAGCAGTGATGATGTGTCCGTAAAAGAAATGTATCGCCGGGAAGGCGAGGATATTATTAGAAAAGGTTTGAAGTGTCTGCGTCATTCCTGAGATGGAATGTACACCATTTCAACACCTGCTGCGTTGAAGAATTCCTGTGTGTCGGTGTCAGGGTATGAAGTGCTGTATACTACCTTGGTGATATTGGAATTGATTATCATCTTTGCACAAAGGATGCATGGCTGGTGGGTGCAGTACACTGTTGCGCCTCCTATGCCGACTCCGTGAAGGGCTGCCTGTATGATGGCGTTCTGTTCCGCATGGACTGCCCTGCATTTCTCATGGCGGGTTCCTGATGCGATATTGTTCTGCTGTCTTATGCAGCCGATCTCAAGACAATGTTCCATATTGCTTGGTGCGCCGTTGTAGCCGGTCGAAAGAATTCTCTTGTTCCTTACGATGACGGCACCGACCTTGTTCCTCAGGCAGGTGGAACGTTTTGAGACAACTGATGCTATCTCCAGGAAATATTCATCTATGGAAGGTCTTTCAGTCATGTGTTAAATGAAAATAGCAAGTAGTATATATAAGTTGTAGTGTATGATTCTGAGAATAGTAACGATTATTATATTGTGACATATTTTTGATAATGGAGCATTAAGAATGGCAGCCATTTTAACAGAGTATCTTGACTCTTTTGTACGGAGTTGCGATGATAAGAAATTGATCGCGATCCCACTTGCAGTGTTGGTGCTTTCCCTTTTAGTTTCGGGGTTCGTATTTGCAACGACCGGAGCACCGGTGAAGCTTGGGATGGAATTTGAAGGCGGAACGATGATCGCTTTTGAGACGCAGGAATCTGCAGAAGCCCTTGAGCTTGCATATTCCGCTCATTCCCTTGTCGATGTCCGTAAGACCGGGGACCGTGCTATTCTACAGTTCGGCCCGATGGACAGCGAATCTCAGTCAGAGCTTGAAAAGGCAATAACTTCCAAGTATAGCAGTGTGGAGATAAAACAGATAGGTGCATTGTACGGTAAGGAATTGCAGACACAGGCTTTGATGGCCCTTTGTATTTCGTTCATAGGTATGGCCCTTGTTGTGTTCCTTATTTTCAGAACGGCGGTACCGTCACTTGCTGTGGTGCTCTCCGCATTCTCAGATATTGCCATAGCTATTGGTTTTATGAACCTTGTGGGGATCGAGCTGTCCCTCGGGACCGTTGCAGCACTGTTGATGATCATTGGTTATTCGGTAGACAGCGATATATTGCTGACCACTCGTGTCCTTAAGAGAAGGGGCAGTCCTGATGAGAACATCGGGCGTGCGATGCATACCGGTATCACCATGACCACTACAACGCTTGCTGCGTTGGTCGTGATGTATATTGTTTCCACTTTCTCTTATCTGGTGACATCTTCTGTTTCACAGATAAATCTGCTTTCCGATATTGCGATAGTCCTTATATTTGGACTGGTTGCTGATCTGATGAACACATGGCTGCTTAATACTGGTATTCTGAGGTGGCATGTTCGCCGCAGTACTCCAAGGAGGCGAAGAGCATGAGGGAAGAGGAAGTTCCGAAAGGATTGAAAAACGATATGCGTGTCTGGTTACTGATCGCAGCGGTAGTTCTCTCTGTTGTGATGATAGGACCGGGATACTCTTCTGAGGAGGGTCTGAACACTGATCTTAATTATGGTCTTGATCTTGAAGGCGGTTCCTGGATTCAGATCAAGTTGCAGGGTGCTGTTACTCAACTGGATGCAGACATCTCAATGCTGGTAACGGAAATGGTGGAGTCTGCAATTGATGCTCCTGTAGAGATCATAAGCGTTACAGGGGATACCGGAGAGGGATATTCCAATGATGGCAATACTGTCACGTTCACGACCAGCACATATGTCTCTGGTCTCCAGATGGACCTTTTGGGTCTCGGAGAGTCCGATATCTCATATTCTGGTGATACGAGCAGCATCGTGCTTTCCACTAACAAACAAACCCTTATCATGCAATATCTTTCCCAGGCTCTCAACACTGAGGTTGTTCCTCTTTTTGTCGGGGACGGTGTTGAGTACGAGATCCGTACAGCTGTCTCTCTGGAAGAATTGCAGGTATTGATGGTCCCGGTCGGAGGCAATGTCCTTACAGGAAGTGACGGGGCTGCGATATTCAGGGAAGGTGTCAGGACAGAGACCCGGGACATGACCCGTGATATCCTTAGTGAAAAGCTGAACTCCCTTGGTCTTAAGGATATACCTGTGCGTACGGTTGGCGAAGAGTATATACTGATCGATTTTGCAGGTACTGATCTTACTACTGCAAAGGAGATCGTGGAGAAACCAGGCAAGTTCGAGATACGCATGCAAACCACTGGGAATGAAAGTGTGCATGTACTTTATGGTGATTCCATCGAAAAGGTGGGTATTGTTACCCAGGTGGATGGAAGCTGGAACACTCCTTTCACTCTCGATGAAGATGGTGCTTTTGCTTTGCAGAAGATCGCCATTGAGACCGGTGCCATCGCTGATCCTAATTCTCATCTGCTCTACATGTATCTGGATGACAATGAGGTATATGGTGCACCGTTGAGCTATTCCGCTGCTTCAGCACTGAACGAACACCCTATCTATTCATGGCAGGCTTCTACGGGTGCCGAAGAGGATGGTAAAACGCAGGCAGAACAGCTCCAGATCCATTTGCGTGCAGGTGCGTTGCCTGTGAATGTCGTGCTTATGGGCTCCGGTCAGGTGGATGCAGCATTGGGTGCACAGTTCAAGAGACAGGTAGTTTTAGTAGGGCTTTTCTCATTGTTGGCAGTGGCTGCAGTGGTGTTCAGGAGATACCGCAAAAAGGAGATCCTGTTGCCTATGGTGGGTACTTCGCTTTGTGAGGTCATAATGATACTCGGTTTTGCTGGCGCTGTTAACTGGCAGCTTGACCTTCCGGCGATAGCTGGTATTATTGCAGTTATCGGTACGGGTATCGACCATCTTGTGATCATCACGGATGAAGTTCTATATGAAGGCAAGCTTCCCTCTACCAAGGTCTATATGGAAAGGATCTCCAAGGCATTTGCTATTATATTTGCAGCTGCAGCGACAACGACAATTGCCATGTCACCTCTGGTGGTCATGGGATTCGGTGCTCTCAGGGGATTTGCCATCACTACAATAATTGGTGTGCTCATCGGTGTGCTTATTGCAAGGCCGGTATATGGCAAAGTGATCAAAGTGGTCCTTGACAGAGCAGAATGATGGTTGTTTGGAGGTTGTTCAATGAAGGATCTATGGACTGTAAAATACCGGCCTCAGAAGCTTGAGGATATTGTGGGGAACGGGGAGTCTGTGAATTCTCTCGTCCGTCTTGTGGATTCGGGCAACCTCCCGCATCTTGTTTTTCATGGGCCGGTGAATTCCGGCAAGTCTTCCACAGCGTTCGCTTTGGCATACGAGCTCTATGGGGAATACTATGAGAACAATTTCACTTACTTCAATGGTTCTGATTTCTTTGATCAGGGGAAACGCTATCTTGTGAGGGATAAGCGTTTTGTTCACATTATAGGTACCGATGACCCCAAAAAGATATATTCCAGTGTTATTTCCATATTCAAGGAAGTCATAAATGAATTTGCTGGCATGGGCTCATTAGATGCAGATTATAAGATAATCTTCATCGACAATGTTGAATCTCTGGAAACGAGTGCCCAACACGCTTTAAGGCGCATGATGGAAAAATATACCCGGACCTGCAGGTTCATATTATCTACCACGCAACCTTCAAAACTGATAGCTCCTTTGCGTTCAAGGGGGCTGGAACTGTTCTTTACTTATGTGCCGGACGATGCACTCCGGGCATTTGTGATCTCGGTGGCAGAGAAGGAAGGTATCTCTATATCGGATGATGGGTACGATGCTCTGCTTTATTATGCAGGGGGTAATGTTTCCAAAGCCCTTCTTACACTTCAGTTCGCGGTCATGAACCATCCTGGAAAAACCATCACAGGGGATATTCTTTATGAGGAAGCGTTAGTGGATGTGTCCAAAAATGTGACCGAGCTTCATAATGCTGCTATTGAGCATGATATACTGAATGCACGAAAACTGATAGATACGCTTCTTATCGAAGAAGGTTTTACAGGGGGCGAGGTGTTGCAGCAGTTACATTCTGTGGTAGTGGACTCCGGTAGGGGTGAGGATGGGGTCGCAAGGGCTATCTGCAGGATCGCGGACACGGATGCCATGGTCATCGACAGTGCGAATCCACGGATCCATCTGGAGAAGTTGGTCCTGGAACTTTATTGAATCTGGTTTTGAATATGACGTCGGAAGTTAATGATAATTTCAGGGTCGCATGCCGAAAGTTGCTGGACATGGTGCTTGACGGTGAGATCTCTGATGAGAAACAATTGACCAAAGCGAAGAAGGTTGTCAGCAAAGAGTATAGGCTGTCCACCCTTCCGAAACATCCTGATATTATCAGGGTGGGGACGGATGAAGAGCAGAAGCTCGTTCGTGATCTTCTCCGCCGAAAGCCTGTTCGGACGATTTCGGGAGTGGCGGTCATAGCGGCAATGACATCTCCCTGTGAATGTCCTCATGGGATCTGTATACCTTGTCCTGGAGGTCCGAAGTCCTCTTTCAATTCCCCTCAGAGCTATATGGGCAGGGAACCTGCTACAATGAGGGCGATGCAATATGAGTACGATCCTTATCGCATTGTTTCTGGCCGTCTTTCCCAGTTAAAGCATATAGGTCATGATGTGGACAAGGCAGAGCTTATTGTCATGGGTGGTACGTTCTCTTCACGTGCTATCGATTATCAGGAATGGTACACTAAGAGATGCCTTGAGGCCATGAATGATTTTTCCGGTACGCAGTGGCGTGAAGATGTAAAATTAATCGGGGATGCCGTTCCTTATGTGACGGTCGAAGATGTCCAGAAGGCGAACGAGACCGCTATGGTCCGTAATACCGGTATAACCTTTGAGACAAGACCGGATTGGACAAATACTGATCATGTGGACCGGATGCTTAAGCTGGGTGCTACCAAGGTCGAGATCGGTGTGC
>JAIORJ010000059.1 GCA_021108185.1 Methanococcoides sp.
ACTACGCAAACGCTCCTGAAGGTAAGAGATTCCAGGACTGTTACGATGTTGCAACTGTTACACCAACAGACGAGTATGTCAAGGTCTATGAGGGCGCAATAAAGAAGCTCGAAGACTTCGGTCTTACATTCTAACCCTAAAATTAGCAATGACGTTTTTACCAGCGAGAGATCGCTGGTTTTTTTTTATAACGCCATTTGTCACTATTTTAATAGACAAATAAACATCGGAATAAAAAAGTCAAATAAGATGTTAAGGGGGCATTCAAAATGGATATGTGGACTTTAATAAACGGGGCAATTTACCTCATATGTTTTGCCTTGATCGGCTGGATGTTGTTGGACGCAAGCAAAGCATCCAACAAGTAATGCTACAGGAGGAGGACAAATGTCAGAAAATTCAAATACTGAAGTCGACCTGGTAAAGTCACTGCGTCCATATCATGTATGGGCACTTGGTGTCGGTATCGTATTGGTCGGAGAATACATGGGTTGGAACTTCACAGTTGCAAAAGGTGGTATACTCGGTTCACTCTTTGCACTGCTGGTTGCAGGTACCATGTATGTAATGGTTTCACTGTGTGCCAGTGAACTAGGTTCATCCACGAAACTTGCCGGTGGACCGTACGATTGGGCACGATTATTCGTAGGACCCGGTGCGGCGGCCATTGTAGGTCTTGCTGTTTATATGGAATATATTGCCCTGGAAGCTGCTGACGCTATTGTTGTAGCATCCATCGCACAATCGATCTTCCCGGAGATACAAACATTCCCGGTAACTTTGCTTGTTATCGCGGCCTTGACATTTATGAACTATCGTGGAGTTGTAGCAGCACTTAATCTTAACTTTGCTCTTACATTCACAGCATTGATAGCAATTATAGCATTCTTCTTTATGAATATTGGTGGAATTGGCGGAGCATGGCATCCGGAATACCTTATTTCAGGAGCTATACCTAACGGGTTTATCGGAGTTTTCGCCGCATTGCAGTTTGGACCATGGTTCTACCTTGGTATCGAAGGAGCAGCAATGTGTGCTGAGGAATGTAAACACCCAACAAGAGCTATTCCTCTTGGACAGCAGGCAGGTATGATCACCCTTCTTCTCGGAGCAGGTATGACATTCTACGTCTGTGCAGGACTCATTCCAACCGCAGAACTCGGTGTTTCAGTATATCCACTCTTTGAAGCAGCAAACCAGAGCGGTGTTAAATTCCTGGTTGCATTCCTTGCAATAGGTACCCTATTCACCTGTCTTGCAAGTGCCAACGGTACTGTCTGTGATTCATCAAGGTCCTGGTTTGCTCTGTCAAGAGATCATTTCCTGACCAACTGGTTCGCTGCAGTACACCCAAGATACAGCACTCCATACAGGGCAGTCATTTTCACAATGCCAATTGCTGTTGCCTTTGCATACAGTGGTTACCTGGACCAGGTCATTACTTTCTCCATCACATCAGGACTGGTATGCTACGTGATGATCCCATTCTCCCTGATACGCTTCAGGAAGATGTTCCCGGAACACACACAAAAAGTACGTCCATTTGTCGGACCTCTGCAACCTTATCTGGCATACTTCACAATATTGCTGGCGATCGTGATCATGTCTACACTTAACTGGGGATACAGCTACAACCTTCTCTTCGGACTCTTGTTCTATGTAGTAGCCTACTTCTACTTCTCATGGAGATACAGGAGCATAGACGCAAAACACGACTGGGGAGAGGATCTTGGATGGCCTGAACCTGCACACAGGAGATAATGGAGGAAGAAAAATGGTAAATGAAACAAAATATCACAACGACCTCAAAAAAGATGCAGGCATTATTGTTCTTGTATTAGGACTATTGTACTTCTCAGAAACATTTGTCTTTTACAAGATAATGTCGACCCTTTGGGATGCAGTGCCTGAAGCTCGTACACTATTTCCGGTCTACCTCTTGTTCCTCTTGCTCCTGCTCGGGATCGAGACCATCGGATGTATCAGAGTGTACAATTCTATCAAAGAACACATGTACGACTTTAAGTATTACGAATGAAGGGGGGAAAGACATGGCAAGCGAAATAAAGACAGAAAGAAGCATGTTCATGACGATATTCGATATCCTGTTCATATTCATACTGGCAGGTATCTGTATCGTATTCCCGGTGATCATTCAGGGAACGGTCCTTGTGGGCTGGGAAGGAACAGGATCAATGCAATTCGTCTGGGATCCAGTACAGTATTTTGGATTGCTGGCAGTAATTCTTGTATTCTTCGGTGTGGTACTCTACCACTCGGTCAAGAATTACAGGTTCTGAACATGTGAGAAATGTTGCCAGCATTTTGCTGGCAACTTATATATTTTCAAATATCGTATAAAATAATGAAGTAATGGGTGATTTTATGAGTGAACAAGTGATCAACCGCCTTAAAGACCCGGAAAACATCACAGAAACAGAGCAGAAACATGTACCTGTTATCGAAGCTGATGAAGTGATGACCGCAGAAAGTTCGTTCAAAGTTACTGTAAAAGTGGGGGAATTACCACACGTTATGCAGGATGAACACTATATAGAGTGGATCGAACTCTCGCTCGGGGATATAAAGATCGGCAGGGTAGAACTATCACCTTCCGATGAGAAAGCTGAAGCAACATTTACTGTTAAACCAACAGAAGAAATTGTGGGTATCCATGCCTATCAGGTATGCAATATTCGTGGTGTGAATGTTTGTGGAAAGTGTGGCAGCAAATCTGTTGTAATGAAGTTAGATGCACTGGCAAGCTGCAACGTTCATGGTTTGTGGGAGTCAAAGAAGGAAGTCACGATCATGTCAAGTCATGAAGGCGAAGGGAAAGCCTGTGCCTGGCATAAATGATCTTTTAATAGTGTTGATGTATGGGGGTACGTCATAACTACTAAACCCGGAGTTGATACTCTGGGCCTTTTTCTTTTTTGCAATGAATTTACAATTTACAATCAGTTCAACTGTGGTAGTATGAAAGAAAAGAGCATCCTAATAGTCGAAGATGAAATGATAGTCGCCATGATGATCAAGTTGAAACTTCTTGAAATGGGATACAAGGTAGCAGGACATGCAGTATCAGGGGAGCAAGCATTAATGATGATCAATGAAAATATTCCAGATCTTGTTATAATGGATATTTTTATCAAAGGAAACCTTGATGGTATCGAGACAGCATTAGAGATAGAAAATAGATGCTCAGTTCCAATCATTTTCTTAACAGGGGACTCATCCAATGAAACAACTACAAGAGCATCCTTTGCAAACCCTGTAGGTTATTTACAGAAACCGTTTATGGATGAAGAATTAGAATATGTAATCGAATCTGCCATGCACAAGCATATTGCCCAGACAAGAGAAATTTCCATTCCAAATTGATCAGAACATCATTGTTTTAGTACTAGTATGACATTGTTTTAGTACTATTATAACATTTTTTTACATAAAAAGGTTCAAATTCTCCATAGGATATGGAACATGAAACTTGATCACGAACAGGGAAGATACATCATATTAGGAAGTATAGATGGGATACTGGCAGTTCTTGGTGTTGTCATAGGAACATCCCATGTTGTGGAAGATCCATCGATCATTATCAATGCTGCTCTTGGTGGTGCCGTTGCCCTTGCATTGACTAACGGTATCGGCTCATACCTTGCTGAAAGTGCGGTAGAGTACGGCAATCTTGCAGAACTGGAAAAACCCCTTCTACGAAGTCTTGAATCCACAACCCTAGAACGTGATACAAAGAAAAAGATATGGAATGATTCCATTACACACGGCGGATCAAGCCTTATTGGCTCCCTTATACCGATAATGCCCTTCGTATTATTTGATACGCTTGCACTTGAGATAGCGATCATACTCAGCATATCTGTTCTTGCCATACTTGGAGTATATTCGGGTAAGCTTGCTAAACAAAGTCTCATAAAACATGCTGTGAGAATGGTAGGACTGGGAATATTGATCGTCCTGGCTGTTACTTCATTAGGTCTTCAATGACAGAACGATGGAAATCGTATCAGTTACAATAGCTTAAATGATCAAAGACATAATATCAAAAGGTGAAAGAACATGGAAGAGATCGCTTATAAGAACATTCTTGTTCCCATTGATGAAAAGCAGCTTTCAAAAAGGGTCATCGATCACGCACTACATGTCGCGGATAAAGAAGCAGGCAAGTTGATCATTGTCTATGTGGAAAGGAAAAAAACTCTGGAATGCATCTTTCCAAAAGAACTGGCTGAAAAGATGATGGTGATCGTAAAGGAGAATATTGAAGCCAACATGAACTATGCTCTTGAAAATGCAAAACGATCAGGCGTAGAGATTGAAAAGATCATACTTGACAATGATGACATTGCTAAAGACCTTATCAGAGTAGCCGAAGAAAATAGTGTGAACCTGACAGTAATGGGTTCCGAATCTTTAAGGACTGACCCCTTTGGAAGTATTACCCGATGGCTTATCGCAGCAGATATCGGACCTGTTCTGGTTATCACTGACGAAGACTGATACACGCATTTTAAATCTAATGGGAAGCTATAGGGGTGAACATTATGCTATCCACCCTATTGCTTTTCCTGTTAAGCCTTGTCCTGATCACCAAAGGTGCGGACTGGTTTATTGAAGCCGCTGTGGCCATCTCTGCCAAAAGTGGCCTTCCAAAGATCATAATCGGAGCCACCATAGTCAGTTTTGCTACGACAGCTCCCGAATTTACAGTTTCTTCAATGGCCGCATACCTTGGCCATACCGACCTGACGATCGGGAATGCAGTCGGATCCGCCATCTGCAACATAGGGCTTGCGCTTGGAGTAGTAATAGCAGTAAAGGCAATACCGGTGGATGGACACTCTTTCCTTCATAAAGGTGCTATAATGCTGATAGCAGCGCTCACACTCGTGGCACTGACATTGGATAGGACATTAAGTTCTTTCGATGGCATTATTTTACTTACTATATTCGTTGGTTTTCTCTACTATAACTATCGCCTTCAGTCTGCCATATTTAGTGAGAATGAGAAAAAAAGGGAAAAACTGTCCTTAAGCGAAATAAAATCAGATATCTTCTACTTTTTACTTGGAGCAGCACTTGTAGTTATCGGAAGCCGCATACTTGTAGACACAGGCACCGAGATAGCACGCTGTTTTGGCATTCCTGAAATGATAATAGGACTAACCCTTGTAGCACTTGGAACATCCCTTCCTGAGCTTATAACCGCAATTTCTGCAACCCTTAAAGGGCATCAGGACCTTTCCATCGGAAACATCCTCGGTGCAAATACCATGGATATTGCACTCATACTGGGATTCTCCTCACAGATAAGAGATATTCCTATACCTGACCAATCCCTCATGTATGACTTCCCATTCATGATAGTCATCATGCTCTTGCTTATTATTTTCGGGATCACGAAAAAACGGCTTGACAGGTGGGAAGGTGTAGTTATCATGTTGGTCTATTTCGGTTATATTGCAGGTCTTTTCCTGCTCTACACCTGAATCCCTTTCAGATCCATTTATTCAGAAAAATAGCCATATTGCTGATCACGTATCAGCAAATCCGTCAGGCTTAAATCATGTCAGATAAAATATTCTTAGAGGTTTTGCTATGAAAAAAATGTGGATAATGATATTTATGGTAGCGGCTCTTATCACCGCAGGATGTGCCGGAGATAGTACAGAAACAACAACTTATACTGATGATGATCTGGAAGTGACAACTAATATACCCGAAGGTGCTGAAGACCAATGGTGTCCTGTCGGTACTACCTGGGAAGCTGTGAACCCACAGACAGGTGAATCAATGACCATGGAGATCACAGGTACTGAGACCGTTAACGGCATAGAGATGTGCAAAGCTATGGTGGAGATCGACCCTGCCGTAGATGGTGTTGCAAAAATGGTATACTTGTGGGCGGAGAATGGAGAATCGGTTATCTGGACAAACTACGATGGATCAGGAAATGTTCATTCAAGAATAACAATTCTTGATGGAAAGATGTCTATTACTGCCGAGGGTGGGGAAGTAATAGAGTTTGGAACGACAGAATAACTTCCTGTTGATCATATAAGCAGATGAATACTGCTTATGTATTTTTATTTTTTTAATTATTGGTATTTCTGTACCAGATCCTATTCATAAAGTCTTTTTGTTAGAATTTCCTTTAATCAAGGTAAAGAACTATAATAAATCACATCTTATACGGGACCATTCATTCTAACGAACTATCAAGTCATTGAAAGAAGGATAAAAATATGACCTCAACCCGCTTTATAATCACTGTTATTGGTATCGACAAAATAGGCATTGTTGCCAGCATTACAAAAGTTATGGCAGATTTTAATGTGAATATCGTTGATATCAGCCAGACCATAATGGAAGACCTGTTCACAATGATCATGCTGGCAGGCGTGAAATCCGAGAACTTTGACCTTGCAGCATTCCAAAAAGCAATGGTTGGAAAAGGGGAAGAGCTTGGTGTTGAAGTGCGTGTACAGCATGAAGACGCCTTCCGCTTTATGCACAGGATATAAAACAGGTGATCAAGATGCTTATTCATCCAGAAGAGATACTTGAGACCATCCACATGATCAAAGCTGAGAACTTTGATATAAGGACAGTTACCATGGGAATTAATCTTCGTGATTGCTGTCACAGTGACATCGATGTCCTCAATAAAAATATCTACAACAAGATAACTGGTTATGCAAAGGAACTTGTGAGAACCACAGAGGAAGTTCAGAACCTTTACGGCATTCCCATAACCAACAAACGAATTGCTGTTACCCCTATTGCCATCGTTGCTGAAAGTTGTGACACTGAGGACTATGTTTCCATAGCAAAGACCCTTGACAGAGCTGCTGAAGATGTAGGTATCGATTTCATAGGAGGTTTCAGTGCCCTTGTACATAAAGGGATAACTCCTGGTGATCTGAAGCTTATCAATTCGATCCCGCAAGCTCTTGCCAGTACTAAAAAAGTATGTTCATCCATCAATGTCGCAACTACAAAGGCAGGGATAAACATGGACGCTGTGGCAATGATGGGACATATAGTCAAAAAGACAGCGGAAGCAACTAAAGATGCTGATGGTATCGGATGTGCAAAGCTTGTTATCTTTGCAAACGCACCTGAAGATAATCCTTTCATGGCAGGTGCATTTCATGGTATAGGAGAACCAGATTGTGTCATTAATGTCGGAGTCAGTGGTCCAGGTGTCGTAAATTCAACTGTACGCGAACTGAAAGACCCGGACCTTGGTGAGATCTCAGAAGCCATCAAGAAAACCGCTTTTAAGATAACAAGGATGGGAGAGATGGTAGGAAGAGAAGTTTCCCGGCGGCTTAATGTCGATTTTGGAGTTCTCGACCTTTCCCTTGCACCTACCCCGGAAATAGGCGATAGTGTTGCGGCCATCCTTGAAGCCATGGGACTCGAGGCTTGCGGAACACATGGAACAACTGCAGCTCTTGCTCTACTTAATGATGCTGTGAAAAAAGGTGGTTCAATGGCCTCATCCTATGTGGGCGGTTTAAGTGGTGCTTTCATTCCGGTCAGCGAAGATGCAGGAATGATACGTGCGGTCGAATTGGGTGCATTGAGCCTTGACAAGCTAGAAGCCATGACCAGCGTATGTTCCGTGGGACTGGATATGATAGCAATTCCAGGAGACACGTCTGCAGCAACCATTTCAGCAATCATTGCCGATGAAATGGCCATTGGAATGATAAACAAGAAAACGACGGCAGTACGCCTTATACCTGCTCCGGGCAAGAAAGTAGGAGATAGCGTAGAATACGGAGGATTACTTGGAAGAGCACCGGTTATGAAAGTCTCTGAATTCAGTTCAGAAAAGTTTATAGCACGCGGTGGAAGGATACCTGCCCCCATTCAGGCACTAACGAATTGAAATTTGAAACCGGCATATATTTTAGACATTTCCAGAAGTAGAAACTTTATCAGAGCATGAAAAGATGATGCGTTCTACAATATCCCCTTTTTTCGCCCCTTTCTTTATTTTTATCCGAACGTCTAAATAACGTTCGTATAACTTTTTTCGCTCATGATACAGGTCTTTCAGCCCTTTGTCCTTAAAACCAACAAGCCCTCTTTTGGAAGGAGAGATACGCCGGGCGATCAGACTAAAAGATACATCCAGATAAACTATCGTGGAAATTTCCTTAAGATGTTTCATCGCTTTATCCGAATAGACTATGCTACCACCAGTTGCAATAACATAGTTATCCAGTTCACGAAGTCCAATAACTATCTGTTCTTCAAGCTCAATGAACTCATCGTCACCGTGATTATCTATGAATGTTTGCAGGTCCGTACCGATCTTTCCGCGTATGAGATTATCAATATCTATGAACTTGCGGCCAAGTTTTTTTGCAAGTTGTTTTCCAATCGTGGATTTGCCTGCTCCAGACATGCCAATAAGTGTAATGTTCATGCTTTTTCCTTATTCTTTCTATCCTCATTTGTCAACCTGGAATAAATAGTATAGTATGAAATAACCCGAAATAAAGGTGTTAGATGGAGGGAATGGAATCAATATAGCTATAAAATTATATACACTTGCAAATAATTAAGTATGTAGGACAAATATATAAGCAATGAATAACCCATAATTATGAGGGAGGGATAAAATGAGTAGATCAAAGAAAGATATGCATATAAATTCAGCTTCAACTGATGAAGATATACAGAAAACACCGGTCGGTCATGCATTAAGAATGACTGCCGATTTTAGTGTGAAAACTCCTAAAGGTACATTACAGGGGAAAGCCGGAGATTACATCATAAAAGATAGATCAGGAAGGGTATCTGTAGTTGAAAAGAACACATTCAATAAAAGATATGAGATCCTCCACTAACGATATCTGGACTCCAATGAGAAATTAATTCCAATGCAGATATTCGTTCTTACTTCATTCTCACTACTGCAACTGTCCTACTTTATGAACAAGCTCATTTAAGGAGCGTTTAAAGTGATCATATACAGATACAAAGATGTATCTATCTTCCATTATATTATCAGCTATTATGGACAATGACAGGTTCTTGATCTATTCATCCGTTTTAGTCATAATGGGACTTTCAAATGCTGTCATACCCGTACTGCCAGAACTTTCTGCCAGTGGACAGATATACGGCATAAATTCCTCAAGTTTGGTATATTCTTCGTTCTTCCTCGGTGCATTAAGTACTATGCTTCCATTTGGAATATTAAGCGATAGAACTGATACTCTGAAATTGGTTAGTCTTGGTCTCTTACTATCATTTATATCAGGGCTGTGGATGATCTTTACGGATAACTTCATGATATTCGTATCAGCACGCTTCATTGAAGGGGCTGCATGTGGTGCATTCTTCCCTGCAGCATATTCAAGGCTGGCAGTTTATACGAAAAGAGCACGTTATATGGGGGAATTCAGCTTTCTCATCAATGCCGGACTAGCTTCCGGTGTTGCAGTTACCGGTTATTTGGTCCACACTAATATCAAGAACGGTATAATTCTTTTTTCGATTTTGACATTCTTAATAATTATTTTTGCAATATACCTTTTTATAGTCCCTTCAAAGACCATAGGAAAAATAGAAATTCAAAAGAAAGTAAGTAAAAGGGAACACTCAAAATCACATATTTTCACCTCAAAGGATACCCGCGGAATATGGATCATCTCATTTATACTTGCGGGGTCAAGCGGCGTTCTTGTATCCCTCTACCCCGAATATGGGATCGATACACTCTCAAAGACAGAACTGGGCATATCGATCTCACTTCTCTATGTATCTACAATGATCTCATCCCTTCTGGCATCTTATATGGATATCGGCTATGCAAAGCTCATTAAAAGAGGTATACTGATAGCAACCGTTGGCATAGTCGTTACAATTTATAGCTCGATGTTAGGTTTTTTCATCATTGGCACTGGCTCCGGCCTGCTGCTTGTAGGACTTCCAATTGCCATCGCTTCCATGAAGGTCGAGAAGGGGATTGCAATGGGTGTCTATAATACCTGTATCTATGCGGGACTTGCACTGATGCCATTGATGGCCGGAGCACTTGCAAAGAATATAGAGATAAAGACCATTTTCCTCATGACAGCTATTCTTTTCGGCCTCACCATTTTTCTAAGCAAGGATTGACATTATCTTAATATGCAATTATATATAGTAACATATTTATTTAAGTAATAACAATTTAAAGATGAAATCTCCTTAGGCCAGTACTAAAGAGGGGGAAACAAAGGGATGAAAATCGTATCAGAAATACCTTTACTTTTTAGGAGTCTACCATATGAGTGAATTGCTTCCAAAGATACTTGTTGTCGATGATGAACCATGGAACCTTGAGCTAATGGAAGCATACCTTTCAAGTGATTATGAACTTACAATGGCTACTAATGGTGTTGAAGCCCTTGAAAAAGTAAAGGATTTTGAGCCTGACGTGATCCTTCTCGATGTCCTAATGCCGAAAATGGATGGCTACCGAACCTGTGAGATCCTCAAGAAAGATGACAGCACGAAATTCATCCCTGTAGTTCTTGTTACAGCATTATCTGAAAAAGAAGACAAGATAAAAGGTATTGAATCAGGAGCCGATGAGTTCCTTTCCAAACCTGTTGATATGCTGGAACTGAAGACAAGGGTACATTCTTTGTTGAAGCTGAAACAACAACAGGATATGGTACTCAAAGAAAGGGATACTGCCCAGAAATATCTCGATGTTGCAGGTGTCATGATACTAATAATCGACAATGATCAGAATATTGTCGAGATAAACAAAAAAGGGAAAACGATACTCGAATGTTCCGAAGAGGAACTGATCGGCAAAAACTATTTTGATAATTTTATCCCAGTGGAAGACAGAGAGTTCATAAAAAAACGCTTTAACGACTTTCAAGGTGAGGTAGAAACAGAAGAATGTTCTGTGTTCGAAATGAGCATTATTGCAAAGTCAGGGCAGAAGAAAGTGCTTTCATGGAATGCTATCAAACTGAAGGATAAGGACGGGAACAAAGCGGGAATTCTCTGTTCAGGAGAGGATATAACCGCTCGTAAGATCGTGGAAGAAGAGCTTAAAAAAGCTAATGAACACCTTAATCTGCTTATCAGGATATCACCAATTGCAACAATTGTACTTGACAGCGAACAAAACATCGTTACGGCTAATGAGAAAGCTACAAAACTTCTTGGGTATGCCAATGATGAGATTATCGATAATTCGATATCCACAATAACCTGCAATAATGATTTGTTCGAATTTGCTGATCAGGATAACCTTATTGTAGGACTATCTAAAAAAGATGGGAAGTGTATCGATCTTAACATAGCAACTTCTGTCATAATGGAGAACGATAACAAGAAAGGACTTGTTGTCACACTTCAGGATATTTCCGAACTAAGCGGACTTTTGATTGCTCCTTCTATCGAAGAGAATAGAGAGATAAAAGATATTCCAAAACTTGAAGCAAGTTGTACCTACATACAGGATAGTGGCGATCTGAATACTTCTTATGAGATATTCGCCACCATGGTCAAGCAAGGAAGACCTGGACTTTGCATTACAAGAGAAAATCCTGCAAAGATAAGGAGCAAGTACAATATTACAAAAACGCCCATTGTCTGGCTTACGAAGGCCAAAGGATCAGAATATCCTTCGGTAGATCCTGCGGAATTGTTCAAACTTCATCCTACAATAGAGAATTTTATCAAAAAGGTAAATGACGGCATTATATTGATAGATGGCCTTGAGTATCTCACACTTGAAAATGATCTCAGGTCAGTTATTAAGTTCATGGAACAGACCAATGACTCTATAATGGCATCTGATTCCAGATTGATCCTTCAGATCGATCCTTTAATTTTTGATACAAAGGACCTCCATCTTTTGAAGAGGTGGATGAGATCGCTTACAGAGGAAGACAATTATAATGAGTGAGTGAAGAGAGATGGAAGTTAAGTTATCATACGTTATCGATCTGCAACGGATCATGATAAACATGAGTAGTCATAGCTTGGCATGGAAAAATGCTGTTGTGGCTTTCACAGACAATGATGTTTGGTTCCCTTCAGGTTCCGGTTGGAACATGATCCCTTACAAATCGATCGAAACTGTGGACCGTGAACTATCTCCTTCCGTAAGAAATAATGTACGAGCAGATACAGGATATAGTGCAGAGATAGCTATCGATTATAAGAAGAATTCGATCTTTGGTTCTTCCCATATAAACTATTCAATGATATTTGCAGGAAATCCTGAAGATATAGAATATATAAGAACTCATTTGCTTGAAAGGATCGGTTTCAGAGCAAATACGGATTTTGAAGGATTGAAGGAAGAAGAAACAAGACTTTTAAGTCTTCTTACAAGAGAAACAAAGGACATCAATAGGTATATTTCACTTGTTTCAACTGATAGGGAAGTTCTCGAGCGTGCTTTTGATACACTGAAGATACGAAAACTTGTTGATGAAAATGCACAAATAACACAACAGGGCCATTATTACCTTGAAAATATCAAAGAAGAAGATCCATTCGATAATGCTCTGCCATTGCCATCTTTGTTCTCATCAAGTGAAATTCCCAACACATTCACACCAAAGAGCAATATTGTGCGATATACTAAAAAATATGAATATTCATCAGTATCAGGGACTGTTTTTCTTGAAGATCTCTGGTATTTTGTCCTATCCCCTGAGATCAGGAACATCAGCATAAATAAGATCGATATTTTCGATATGGAACTCCATTTGCAGAATCTTTCAGGTGCGACCATATTGATAGAATCAGAAGATAATAGAGTTCTGCTGGCACTATCAAAAATATTGAACATGAAAGAAAATCTGCATACAAGAGTATTTAATTGCCTTTTTGTAGGTATTAAGGAAGAAAAGGATATAGTCAATATTCTGTACATTGAACCTCATGAACTTGAGATGTAAATGAAACAAATGCTCGAAAGTAAAGTGATAAACGCTGAAAATATCCTTACTGAAAAAGGGATTGAAACAATAAAACATATCCTTAAGATCAAAAATATATCCAGACAGGAACAAAATGTTTTATGATAAATGATCGCATCATATTATAAATAAAATTAAATTATATCAAAGTTATTGTAGAAAGTGGAGGAATTTGGTGAGGTTCATTGATACTATTGAAGGGCTGGACGATATATTCAGTACAGACATACCAAAAGGAAGTGTGGTTTTAATAACGGGTGCACCTGGAACTCTTAAATCCGGAATTACTTTTTCCATCCTTTCAAAATACCTGGAAAATGTAGGAGAGTTCGGGACCTACATTACCCTTGAGCAAAGCAAAGATAACCACCTTGCGAACATGGAAAGTATGGGACTGGAACTTTCGGATAATCTATCAATATCTGATTTTAGCGATTATAGACTTCAATACGATGATTTTTCAGGCGATCTGCTAAACCTTATAGAGACAAATATCCTGCAATATAAGCAGAAGATGGGCGATAAGTTTACTTGTGTAGCATTGGACTCCCTTGGTGCCCTTTACTCGCTCCTCGATGTTGAACCTCAAAGGATGAGAAAAAGACTTTACCATCTTTTCGAACCCCTCAGGCGTGAAAATCTGACAACGTTCGTGATACTTGAAACCACTGAATCCCTTGGAATGAATTATGCAGATAACTTTGAAAGTTATCTTGCAGACGGTATCATAGAACTGGGAATTCACATGAAGGACAATACAACGAACCGTTATATACAGGCTAGAAAAATGCGTGCTTCAGCACACAGCATGGATCCCTTCATCCTTACGGTCTCAGACGAAGGGCTTAAGATATACAGAGGAAATATCTTCTGAAATATAATACAAGATATTAAGCAAAACCCACGCCCACGAATATAAGTTTAGTCTCCATCGGAGGATGATGCCAACCTTCCGGTAAAAGGCATTCTTCTACAACAATTATATGCAAAATAAAGAGATGCACAAAGCTAAATAGTTGTCAGGAGAATATTGAAATTGTAAGCAAACGCATCAATGATCGTGCTCATGATACGCTTCAACCTTTTCAACCTCAATTCCATAACGTTTGGATATATCTGTTGCGAAGGTATCGACGATCTTCATAAGTTCTTTTTTTTCCATGTTCGAGATCGCTGAAAGTATCTTTAACTTAAGGATATCATTTTTTCCAGTTTCGATCAGTTCTAATTGTGGATCTTCGAAGTATGCAGTTACATTCATTTTTACTGTATCCGTATCAGAATCCAAGAACATCTTGATATGGCCAATGAACTCGGGACTATGTTTCATAACTTCTGCTTTTATGTTCGTCATGATTTCCTTAGCGATCAGCATTGCTTTATTGATATCTGCCCTGTCTTTGATCTTATATTCTGTAGCATAGGTTGCAACACCTGATGCATCAATGGAGCTTTCGGTTTCCTGCTCATCACTGATAAGATCCATCTCTTTCTTGCTGACAAGGGATATACCATTTGCAGAGGCAATAGATGTTTTTCCCATCTCTTTTGGCTTCGTTTCCTGAACTTTGACATCCAGAGACCTATTAAGTAGTTCTTCAGGAAGTATCATGTCCATAAAACTGTAGAAATTCTCATCGTTATTATTTGCAGATATCCGTATTATTTTTGCTTTTTTGTTGAGCTGCTGCACAGATTCTTCTACGATAGGTATCTGTATTCTGTCCATAAGGTCGACCTTGTTGATAGCAAGGATCTCTGCATCCTCTATCTGACGGGTGGAGAAATTCTTCATCTCTTTTAATATGTGTTTGAACCTACTGCCGTCGATAAGGGTCACAAGAGGTGCGATCTCGGAACCTTCTCCAAGGTCCATCAGTTCGATCTCTCTTTTGATAACATTTGGAAATGCAATTCCAGTAGGTTCGATTATAAGGACATCCGGATTATAAGAATTAAAAAGTGTTATCACAGTTGAGCGAAGCCCCATCTTGAGTGAACAACAGATGCATCCGTTAGTGATCTCTTTTGTATCGAAACCGAACTTGCTGATGATACTCCGATCTCGTTGACAATAATAGCAACTTTATGTCCTTTGTCCACGAGATATTTCCCCGTATTGATTATCGTGGTGGTCTTTCCGCTTCCAAGAAAACCACCAACTACAAGTGTTAACATTTTAATAACTCCTCTTTTGTTTTCCACGAACGCATCATCCTATCCAAAAATGATACATTCTTTTTTTATATGTTCAATATTACTGGTCATTATATCTGTTTATAGTGATTTCAGCTCTCAAATAGGTCCTCTGAAACGCTTTTACATTTCTGAGACACCCGATGTCAAGCAAAACCCACACCTACAAATATAAGTTTAGTCTCCATCGGAGGATGATGCCAACCTTCCGGTGAGAGGCGTTCTTCTGTAACAGTTATACTTACTTTGTTTTTCATCATCCCACACTCTGCCATATAGGAATATATCAACGACATCCCATGTTCATTAACGAATTCAAGTGCTTCTACATAAGTATTGAACTTCTCTCTTCCCTCAGGTGAATAGACAAAGAATTCTTTATCAGGATCATTCAAAGATAATGGCCTGATCATTATTTCCAGACGTTTGACTCCTTTACCAAACAAAGCTCCTGCTGCATTCCCCACATCTGAATATTTAGGAACTATGATGTCTGCTTTGATAAAGGAGTTTATCTCATCCCTATAAGCAGATACCGGACCTCCAATAAGTACTACAGGGACCTCTACATCGAACTTCGCTTTGAACTTGCGATTAACGATCCCACCGATGCTCTCTGGATCAACGCCTGGCAAAAGGTATGACATTAATTCGAATGCCATATTTCTCGCAAAACGCTTTTTGAGAAGAGAGCACATTTCATATTTCCCGAGATTATTCAATTTAGCCAGAACATCGGCAGCCAGTTTTGAAGCCTCTTGATTCCATTGATCATATTCTCCCAGCACATGCAATACATCAGTAGGAGTGAAACCAATAGCTTGCACAAGCCTTTTACTTATCAGAGAACTCAAAACAAAAGGTGAAGGTGGTTTTTTAAGCATTATGGAAATATCATCAAATGAAACAGGATCGTCTCCAATAACAGATATTATCATATTTTCATTTTCAGTCAATTCCAGAGGTTCCTGTCTGGTCCTTACAAAGAACTTTGTAGATTGGATATTTTCATCCAGCAGTTTTCTTGAGATCCACTTAATGTTCTTAAGTTTTTCAAGAAAACCAGGATATTTTACCGCTGCAACACAGATAGGTTCGACTCTTCTGGGGCCAATGAACAGATCATTATCTCTTGTCCATATATGACTGTCACCACCCATTGCCGATGTTTCCATGTGGATAGCTTTTACACGCGTTTGCCATTTTCCGATAACTGCACCCGATTCGCTAATATCCGGCACACCTTCGGAGAGCATTGATACATCTGTACTTGTACCACCGACATCTATCACAACACAACTGTCAAGACCTGAAAGAAAAGAAGCACCAATAAGACTTGCAGCCGGACCTGAAAATATTGTCTCGATAGGTCTTTCAAGTGCATCCCTAATACCAACTACAGAACCATCACATTTAAGCATCAGTAATCTTGCATCCATCTCACGTCTCTTTATCTCAGAGATCATCGCGTCTATGAAATTCTCACCGACAGGCAGCAACTGTGCATTAAGGTATGCTGTAACTGCTCTTTCGTAAGCACCAATATCCTGTGACAGTTCATGCCCACAAACAACCGGCATTCCCGTAAGTTTTGATATGAGCTGTTTTGCCCTTAGCTCGTGCTCAGGATTTCTTATACTGAAATGTGATGAAACCGCAAAAGCAGATACTCTCTCCTTTGAACCAATTACGAAATTCTTCATAGCATCAACATCAAGCGGCATTAATTCGTCGCCCATGTGATCATGACCACCTGATATGAAGATGATATCACTTGTCGGGAAATTCTTATTGTGAGAATGATCTCCTATGAGAATGAGACCTACGGGGTAGCCAGTATCTTCCAACACAGTATTCGTTGCAAGTGTGGTTGAAACCGATATGACATCCACATTTTTCAGATATCTTTCATCGATCCCGTCAATTGCATTTCGTATTCCTTCAATATGATCTGGATAGGTTGTCAATGCCTTATTGGACATCACTACAGACCTGTCACTATCACTTATAAGAATTGCATCAGTATAGGTCCCACCGGCATCGATACCAAGACTATATTGCATTATCTCACCATTATCCTAATTAAATTGTATTCAATTGTTTCATCGTCTCTCGGGAGGTTCGATGTGCACCAGCACATCTGAGATTCCTGTAAATGTTCGTTTAAGTTCCCTTTCAATACTTTCAACTATTCGATGAGCTTCCATTACATAGATATCAGAATCCACCTTTACGTGAATATCTACAAACATATCGTCAGGTGAACCATGAGTTCGCACTTTATAGCAATTCTCAATTCCTTCAATGGACCTTACAAGACGCCGAACGTTGTGTTCATCAAGACAGCACGCATCGCATAATACGTTACAAGACATGACCACGACCGATACGCAATATTTCATAAGTACGAGAATTAGCAACACCGTTTCCAACATTAGAACAGTTGGACTAACTTGAATGAACAAAGTCAGAACGATCAAAACTGAAAACATAACATCTAACTTAAGTGCAAATGAGTTAGATATTCCAGCCTGATCAAATTCATCCAAAGAGCAACATTTCAGAATAGCTGCTGATAGAATAACAGACATTAAAAGCAATATATAGATGGAAATCTCCGGGAATGGAGAGTTACTTCCATTAACGGTAGAGTGAACTTCAGAGAGGATATACAAACTTGCCAGAATAAAGATGATCGCGATGAACAATGATACCAGAGAACTGTATTTCTTGTAACCGTATGGATGGAAGTGGTCGGTCAAAAGTGAGATGATATTAGGTACAAAGTGATGAACTGCGGCAATGAGACCGATAAATAAGGCAAAATATCCTGTGACCTGCACAGCGAGAATATCAGAATAGATACCTGCGAATATCCTTAGCAGAGCTATTTCAATAAAGACGGAAAGAGCAAGAGATCCAGTTCCGTTCTTTCTGGCAGACATCCTCAATTGTTACCACCTGGCATTTTATTTATGTTTTTAAGGGAGGGGAATGACCGACCTTATGGACGGCCACGGTCTGAATATTACGTACCTGCCATTCTAGCCCGATCTCACCTTAAAGTGGAGCTACTGTCTTTCCAAAAACTGAATTTGTTACAAGCGCCAGAGATGTGTACAGAGCTGAGATTCCAAGCAACAAGGTCATGTAACCTGCAAGTGAACCAATACCCATTCCGAAGTTTGCAGCTGCGTTAAGGAAGAATGTCAGAGTAAGAGTGATGAAAACGATGGTTATCGCTTTAACCCCAATCTTGAGTGTTACAAGCAGCAGTACAAAGGAAACAAGCCCCCATATGAATAGATAGAAGCCTATTGAAGTTGCACTGGCTACTCCAAGAACTCCGCTTGCAAGACCTGAGGACATCAAGATGAACGCAAAGGAGAACCAAAACAGACCAAATGCTGAAAAAGCAGTTGCACCGAATATATCTCCTTTTTTCCAGCCTTCTATACCCGCGAATACTTGTGCAAATCCTCCGAGGAAGATCGACATTGAGACGACCATTGTAGCGTCTGTGAAAAAACCTGACCCCATCATTCCCAGCATTATAGCTGCAAAACCAAGACCTGCAAATCCGAGTGGTGCATGATCTGCTGTTTTATCGATTATATGAAATCCATCCGTAGGGTTACATAAAATACAGTTTTCTGGTATCTCTTCATTATTTGTCAAATATGATCACTTCCGTTAGTTCGATTAACAATTTTTATAAACTACAATAAATAATATTATAACTCGATATATACAAATGATTGTTAAATGTGATTCGGGGCAAACATGCACCCATTAATAAATATCAAAAAGACATAAAGGAGATAAAGGAGTTTTAAATGTCTGAATATCACCTCCAGTATTATTTTTTAGAAAGGGGTGTTTCTATGATTATAGGGATGAAGCTTACAAAATCGTGCAATACACATTTTTCAAGGTGATGAAAGTAGCCCCGAGCAATACGGGGCTACAGTCCACGTTTGGAGACTTCGATGATAAATGCTTAGAGACCGTAGTTCTCTGGCAGGAAGACTTTAACTTCTTCCTTGTACTTGGTCATGCAATCGCTCATGAAAGTGTCCTGGTCGTCTGTGAGTGCCATAAGTGCAGCTTTTGCGTCTGCAAGGGCGCCCTTCTCGAACTTAGTGAGTTCGAGCTTGCCAGCTATGCCTTCTTCCATGATCTCTACTGACTTGATCGCAGCGTTCTTTGCACGGAGGTAAATGTCATTACCGTCCTTGACAATAGCTTCGCCAACGCGGTATGCGTTGTCATATGCAAGAACATAGCCCTGTGGATCCCTGTACTTGTCAGAAAGCATAAAGAGATCCCTGAGGGTCTTTTCCTGACCTGTTGCAGTTGCTGTGTTCATCAAAGCACAGTCGTAAGCAAGGGACTCTGACCAGCACTGTACGGAAGTTCCACCGAATTCTGCGTGGTATTCGACAGATTCATTTGACCAGAGGTCACAGCACTGCATGACAAGGTTACCCATGACATCGGAGTGTGCACATGTGGAAGACTTACCTTCCTGTGAGATAGGTACACCAGAGATAGCCTTTACGATGGTGTTCTCATATCCACAGTCCTTACCTGGGCCAATTGCACCAGCTTCGTATGCAGCAAGTGATCTTGGTGCAGAGATAGCCCTTGCGACAATAGCAAGTGTGTGTGCAAGGTTCTTGTCAAGAAGACCGCCACCAATGAACATTGCAGTGTTTGCTTCGGAACAGTCAGTGTCACCTGCAGAAACTACTCCGTGCTTCTTTGCAACAGAGGTGATCTCCTGCCAGATGAAGTCCATATCCATGGTACCAAGGCAGCCAATCGCATAGAGCATACCAGGTACATCGTTTCTCAAGATAGCATGATCGAATACTTCTTTACCACCCATTGTCTCAATGGAAAGCAGGTCAGCACCGTTTGCTGCAACTTCTTCAAAGGACTCCATCAGGACGTTGAACTTGTCTCCTCTAAGACCAAGGAAGTCACGGTCTTCACGGATGTCACCAGGGGTGTGTCTTAATGCACATTTGATGCCGTATTCATCGTGGAACTCTTCCATGATGGTCTTCTGTGCGTGTGCGACCTCTCCTCCCCATGTTGGGTTGTTGGTCATCTGCTCGACGTGTTCTGTCTCAAGGACAACAGCAGGGAAACCTACCTGGACCATACGGTTCATGATATCTGTGGTGATCCTCTGATATTCCTTGACGAGCTTCTCTTTTGATGCACCGGCTTCAGGCCTTGGTGCATAGTTAACTTCAGGTGTAGTGTATCCGCCACCGATCTCGAGTCCAAGTCCTGCTTTTACAGGATGCTTACACTTACCAAAGACCATGTCATCTGCACTGTCATATGCCATTTTTGTATATCTGTTGATTGCCATTTTTCTCACCTGTTCAGTGTTTGTGGAATTCTTCTTTCAATGCACTAATGCTAGATCCTGCAAGGATCTTGTCAGCGATCTTAGGTGCGTCAGCAGCTTCTTCGCCATAAATACCCAATTCATAGGTAGATACGAAGTCCTGGTTAACAGCTCCACCACCACAGGCGAATGGAACATTAAGACCTGCTTCAAGTAACCTGTCGTTGACCGCTTTGAAAGCATACATTGTTGTGGTCATCAGTGCAGTACCTGTAAGCATGAGAGGTTTCTCTGCCTTGACAGCTGCAATGACCTCATCCACAGGAACATCACGGCCAAGGTCAACTACCTCATATCCGTTTGCTCTGAGAAGTGCAGCAACTATTGTCTTACCGATGTCGTGAACATCTCCTTCTGCAACGTGGCAGACGACCTTGCCTTTTGAAACAGGTGTTTCATCTGACTGTGACTTACAGAACTCGATACCGTCGAGCATTGCATCTGCGGACATCATTACGTTTGGCAGGAAGATCGTTCCCTGATCATACAGATCAGTAACTACTTTCATACCCACCATTAGAGCATCGTCGATCAGAGCAATTGGGTTCTTTCCTGCTGCTATGGCTTTTTCAAGACCTTCGATAACGTCGTCTTCCTCACCGTCAAAGATTGCTACTGCAATTTGTCTGTATAACTCATCCTTAGGATAGAGTTCAGCTGCAGCATCTTCAGGCGTCATTGCCTTCTCCAATTTCACATTATATCTTACCAGAATATCACTGGGGTCTATATCCAAACTGGTCATGTTTTACTTCCTTTGTTTTTTTAAATATTAATTGAAGTGTTATTCTTCTTGGGAAGAATACCACCCTCGATCCAATCATAGGATTTCGTTCTGAAAACCTATTCAAACGTCTCTCATTCCAGTATATAAATGTTTGTTTTTGAAGCATATTATATATAAGTATTACTATTTGATTAAAAAAATTTGCAAATGTAAAATAAAATGAAAATAAGCTTTATTGCTATCGAAAATATACAAAGAAACCAGCAATATAAAAAACAAATGAAATAAATTTAGTAAATATGTTTATATAACAGTATTAATTTTGCTTTAAAAATAACTAATATATAAAACATTTGCAAAATTAAAATCTATAACCGATATCAATATACACAAATAAAGGCTAATGATACTTATTTTTCAAATTTGTCCATTGATTTTATAGAAATATAAACACTTTACAGTAGAAACTTATAAATATAACATTTCATAGTGCAATTTTGGTCAAATAAAAAGAAAACGACATCAATAAAAGGATTAACCAAAAATAGCAATTCAAGATCATTTTATCATATCAACAAAATGAAACAATAATCTGTATATACACAATATATTAACTAATTAGTATATATACATATTAATTTATACATAATCGAGCAATACAAAACACTTAAATACTACATATTGAGGTATCAACGATCCAATCCAGAAAATGAAAATAAATAGCTGAAAATTTCATTGCATGACAAATGTACCAAACAAAAAAAGAAAATGAGCCGTAAGATGGAGGGATGAAAGGCAAAAATTGAAAAACTTCAGTAACCATAATTTTCAGGTCTGAAGCACTCCATCGTTGAAAATTTGTTCATATTCTCTTCAATAAACACATCCTTTTCATCAGTAAGTGAATGAAGGGACTTGATCGCCTTTGCAAGAGATGCTTTCTCAAAGCGCGAAAGTTCAAGCTGTCCACGAGAACCTTCATCAACAATATTACATGCCTCGATCGCAGCATTCTTAGCACGTAGATAGATATCATTACCATCCTTTACGATCGATTCACCTATCCTATAAGCATTATCGAATGCAAGTATGAATGCCTGAGGATCCCTATATCTGTCAGAGACCATGAAAACATCCCTGAAGACCTTCGCATATCCAGCCTCTATTGCCGTATTCATCATGGAGCAATCATAAGATAGGGTCTCTCCCCAACATTGAACACTTGTACCACCAAACTCACCACGGTACTCCACAGATTCATTGGACCAGAGATCACAACATTGCATAGCGAGATTACCCATTAAATCAGAGTGAGCGCAAGTTGAGCCCTTTCCTTCCTGTGAAATAGGGACACCAGAGATAGCCTTGATTATAGTATTCTCATACCCACAATCTTTACCAGGACCAATAGCCCCTGCTTCATAGGCAGCAAGTGAACGCGGGGCCGAAACCGCTCTTGCCACAACAGCAAGAGTGTGAGCAAGCTTTCTGTCAAGTAGACCACCTGCAATGAACATTGCAGTATTAGCCTGAGAACAATCAGTATCTCCAGCAGCCACAACATCATGTTTCTTTGCTATTTTGCTAATATCTTCCCATATGAACTCGACATCAAGAGTGCCGAGGATACCTATTGAAAAAAGCACACCTGTGATATCGTTTCTTAATATTGATGAATCAAAGACGCTCTTACCACCAAGTGATTCAATGGAAAGCATATCGGCTCCATTGGAAGCAACCTCTTCAAAAGATTCCAGTAACAGACCATACGAGTCGCCCCTAAGATCGAGGGATTCTTTTCCGCCCCGAATATCAGCAGGCGTGTGGCGCAATGCACATTTGATGCCATATTCATCATAAAACTCTTCCATAATGGTCTTCTGTTCATGTGCTATCTCAGCACCCCAGGACGGATTGACGGTCATTTGTTGCACATGTTCCGTTTCAAGCACCACAGAAGGAAAACCGACCTGTACCATCCGTTGCAGGATATCAGTTGTGATCTTCTGGTATTCTGCAATAAGTTTCTCTTTAGACTCACCCGCTGCTGGCCTGGGCGCATAGTTAACTTCCGCTGAAGTATATCCCGCTCCGATCTCCAGATCAAAACCGGTCTTAACAGGATGGATGGAATGTCCGAATACCATATCTTCGAAGTCATCATAAGCCATTTTATTATAACGTTTTAAACTCAAACTCATTCCTCCTCAGTGTTTATGGAACTCCTTCCTGAGCTGGCCAATATTTAAGCCGTTGATGATAGCATCTGCGATCTTTGGTACGTCAGAAGCTTCTTCACAATAAAGGCCAAGTTCATACTGGGACACAAAATCCTGTGTTACGGCACCACCACCACACACAACAGGCACATTGATATCACTTTCAAGCAAGCGGGAATTCACATCCTTGAAACCAACCATAGTTGTCGTCATTAACGAAGTTCCCGTAAGCATAATGGGTTTTTCTCTTTTGACAGCCGCAATGACCTCTTCCACACAGACATCTTTCCCAAGGTCTACAACTTCATACCCCTTTGCTCTGAGAAGAACTGTCACGATCTTCTTACCAATGTCATGGATGTCCCCTTCCACAACATAGGAAACGATCTTGCCTTTGTATTCATGCTCCTGACCGGATCGTTCTTTGCAATATTCAATACCTTCGATCATTGCCTGCGCCGAAATAATGACATCCGGAAGGTAGAGAACGCCATCATCATAAAGAGTGGAAACTATTTCCATACCCACCATCAGTGCATTGTTAATAAGGTTCAGTGGATCAAGTCCATTATTGATCGCATTCTGGATACTTTCCACAACCTCATCTTCATCCCCCTCAAAGACAGCCTTTGCGACCTCCCTTATATTTTCTTCCACAGGGAATAATTTCTCAGCCACCTCTTCTGGGGTCATTTCTTTTTCCACTTTTACATTATATCGTACTAATATACGTTGAGGATTAATATCGATCACAACTTAGCCCTCCATTAAAATAATTAATATAAGTGCCTACAACTATACTGATGTGATAAGATAAATGCAAGCATGTGATAAAAATATTATTTGCCAGGCAGACAAAGCATGCAGGTCCCTTCAATTTATGCCAACCTCCCGACAGATAGCAATGATCGCATCCTGACGATTCCATTTACCCTTTTGCAATCTTGTTTCCACAGACATAAGCATGCCAGTACCTGTAACCAAAGGTAACCTGAACTCGACCTTATTACCTGCAAGTGCATCCCCAAAGAGCTTTGCTGCTTCGAGTACCTTATTATGAGGATGCATTTTTATGAAATTCATGCCAGTGATCTCTTCTTTTGAGTGAGCTAGTTTTTTCGAGACTGCCTCATTGCTATATAGTACACAACCCTCACTGTCCAGAACAAGGATCAGATCCTCAATACCATCAACGAGTGATTTAAGATCGTTCTGGTTCTTTTGCATATCGACTTCTGATTCAATGCGACCGATGATGGAGCCCATCTGTTCAGCAACTGTTTCTACTGATGTACGAATATTGTACGGCATTTCATATTCAGTACGCGATGCAAGGAAAAGGACAGCCACTTCTTCCTCCTGATATTTCACCGGGATCACTGCTGTTGCCAGCAGTCCTTCATCTACCCTGTTATCACGCTTTGTCACAGGATAGATATCGGAATACATTTTGTAGAGCGGATAACCCATCATGAAAAATCGACTCTGCATGGAATCTGCTGCGTAGTGAGAATTGCTTTTTACAAAATCTTGCGAAAGTCCTTTATGAGATATAAGGTTCAATCCGCCATTGTCCTTGTCTATCAGATAGAGACTACCAGAATCGATACTATCTATATGTAAAGCAAATTCCAGAAGCTGGTCAAAGGTTTCCTGAAGGTCCCCTGAAGGAGTGAAGAAATTACCTACCTCGGACTCAATGTTCAAGAATTGATTGATCCTTTTACGCTCAGTGATATCCATGATGATACCCTGTATATGGACAAGATCACCCTCTTCATCATACTGCGGAGTGGATCTTTCGACAACCCATCGAACATCATCAGACCTGGTTATTATCCTGTATTCGAGACGATATTCTGAAGCATTTTCTGCAAATTTTCGGGCAAAATAGCTGTGCACCCTTTCCGCATCAGACGGATGAATAATGTCACCGTATTGTAGTTTCCCAGAAAGAAAATCCGATGGAGAATATCCAAATGTATCGATGTTCTCAGAAACGAATTCAACTGGCCATCCCGACTTAGCATTCCAGAAAAATACAATTGCAGGACTGCTCTTGATAACTGTTTGTAATACCTTTTGTACTTCCAGTGAATCAAGCAGTTCCTGTTCTTTCTTTTTCTGCTCAGTTATATCACGTATAATAGCCATTACAGCAGGCTTACCCTGATCATATATGCGTGAAGGACTTATCTCAACAGGAACAGTTTCACCTTTACGATCAAGCAGATCCACCTCGAATTTATTAGAGCTGCTCTTCTGTTTTTCCATTATCTTCGAGAACTGCTTAGTCACCATTCGCCGATATTCAGGTGACAGATAAGAAGAAAAACTGGAGTTATGTACCTTTTGGGGACTGAAACCAATAATCTCACAGAACATTGAATTTACAAATTCCAACACATCATCACGAATTATGATAATGCCGTCATTCCCATTCTTAACGAGATTGGAGTATTTTTCTTCCGACACACGTAAAGCTTCATCAGCCTCCCTATGCTCGATTAGTTTTTTCATTTCCTGGATCAATAGTGCCAGGTTACGAGTATCAAGATCATCATAAGGAGAATCTTTGTTGCCAACTCCCATAACGAATCGCTCACCTTCTTCGTTGGAGACAGGAATATCAAAATGACGTGTGATCGTACCAGTTATATTATGGTCATTTTCCATTTCAAAAATATCATTCGGGTAATTTGAAAGCAAATATTTCCCACTTGAGCTCACTTTGATAACCCTGCTGGAAATGTCAAACGGATAATCACCCAGGTCCTTGCTCAATTTGTATTGACCCTTTTCGTCTGTTAAAAGGAGGAAGACCATGTCAAAAGAGTTGTCTTCACGGACACTGACAAGATAACCTATATTGCTCTGAGTGAGTGTTGCAGCAGCCTCCAAAGTGAAATTTAATATGTCTTCAATGGATTCATCGGACATCTGGTTGAGTTCAAGAAGCGTCTCAAGACGAGACTCGTTTAGCTGGAGAGAACGTTCACCCATCTTCCACAGGGTGACATCTTCAAATATACCCATTCCACCCTGCAATGATCCATCTATGATCAAAGAACTGAAAGTGACATGTAAGATAGAATTATTATCATTTACAATTAGGTGAACATCATCCTCATAGTTCCTTATCTTTCCCGAGATCACATCACTTATATCGCTACGAACATCTTTGTCACTAAAAAGATCGAGGACATTATAGCCTGCGATCACATTCCTTAAGTGATCGAATATCTCATTGAATACTTCATTTGAATTCGTTATAATTCCTTTCCGATCAAAACGAACTATACCTATGGGAGATTTTTCAAAGATTATCCTGAAGTTCTTTTCAGTGTCAACAAGAGCTTTTTCTGCTTTTCTTTTTTCCCTAATATCATTTAAGTTCAGCATTACCGCAGACTGTCCTTCGTATTCAATGTATGAAGCAGTGACCTCCACAGGAATTTCACCTTCAGTAAGCGAAACAATATTTGCTTCATAAATATTGGAGTCATTATTCTTGCTTGAAAGACATTTATTGTATTTTTTAGAGACCATTCTGCGATATTCAAGCGAAATATGATCAAGGAAAGGTGAACCAATGATATTGTCCTTTGACGAGCCTGTCAGTTCACAGAACTTCTTATTTGTATACCGTATTTCATTGTCAAGGACAACAATTACTCCTTCATTGCCTTTTTCGATCAACGTTGAATATTGACCTTCGTATCGGGTAATTCCCTCTTCCGAGGTTTTCAATTCGTCAATATATTCAAAGGTAACAAGAGCAACACAGCTGCCATCGTATCTGATCTGCCTTCCGTTGATCAGCACAGACCTTGTACCGGCATTGATAAAATGATAGGTAAGTCCGAAGTCCTCAAGTAAGAAACCTTTTTTACAAACTCTGCTAAGCCTGTCAAACAGTTCAGGTGAATTTTTCTTAAAATCAACAAATGTATCAGTATCATTTCCCAAGAGTTCGGCAGGTTTGATCTTGAACATTTTATAGAATGAATCATTCGCATATATCAGGTTCAGATCAGGATCTAGTACCATGATAGCATCTTTCAGAGATGCTACTATAGCCTCAAAATAGTTTCCGGGATCATCGGAAAAAGAGACAGAACTACAGCTAGCAGGTTCTGATATTTCATCAGACACAACTTTAGATGAAGTCTTTTTGACAGATATATTACCGGTCTTTTCCATGGAACTGTATATCTTATACATCTCCCGTTTTTGCGTTTTTTGATCTAAACGATTTATTGTTTCGGATATGGAATTTGTTTGTTTCAATTATATATTTGTTTTGAATCCTCTTATAACTAAACAACTCATGATTTATACATTATCTTCCACAAAGATAGAATATCCATATTTTGATGATCTTCCTGAACGAAAGAATTATCTTAAATCAATGAATAAATGAAATTGCTCACATCTAAGATCTATAGTAGCTTCCTTCGATCCAATCTGTTTACTTTTTAGATCTATATCCAGTACGTCAGTACAACAGGTGTGAGCAAATAATTCAATGTTCACCTCGTGAAAGTTATTCTACTACTTTGAGAAAATGCCAGTCGAGGACATTTTCCGGGCATGAATGAATACATTTCTGGCAGTGTGCACCATCGCAAAGATCAGTTCTTATTCTCACAGACCGATCCTCCTGTTCCAATGCATCGTTTGGACACACATCGACACATTTTTTGCAGTCGATACAACCTTCCATATCGATTTCCAGAAATGTACCTATCTGGTCAACCACATGAAGTCCTTCGCCCCCAAGATCAGGAATATCCTTCTCGACGCGCTTTTCGATTTCGGGTTCCTTAGTTACTTCATCGATTGTAGGAAGACCTTTTTTCTTAAGATATTTTTTCAGTGTTTTGAAAGGCATGCCTTCGTTCCAATAGGAAAGTTCAAGAATGTAAGCATCCTTGAATGCTTCATCCATTGCAAACATTACATGTGTGCCAACTATCTCCACTGCGATCTCCTGAAGGTCCCATAATCGTTCTTCTGAAAGTAGTATTTCCCTTGCAACAATAAGAGAAGTGTTCCCTATCTGGCAGATCTTTGAGACATTGTAAGGTATCATGCCGATACGATGAGCTTTTATCGCATCCATATAAGTACCGGCAGCACCGGACATGTATGCGACCTCCACATCTTCCATTGCAATATTTGCAGCATTACATAATGTCACATGACCGGCACGTATTGCACCGATAGCCCTTCCAGCTTCAGCAAGGTCTTTTTCTGTGAAATGCAGACCATCCTGAAGGTAAAGTTTTTTATCAGGCGTATTTATATTTGGTAATTGTATGGTTCCATTTTTTATGGCCTCATCGATAAGTGCAATAACACCGGTACCTGTTATGCCGATAGCATGCACATCACCATTTTTGAGAACATCACCGTTTTTATAGTTGACAAGGGAACCACTGACAGTGTTCATTTCCTTATCAAGAACGTAATTCAATACATCCCCATTGTTAAATTCAACATCTGAGATCACAAATGGGCGTGCAATACTTCCGTCCCCGATCTCCTGACCTTCAAGTGCAGGACCTGCTGCTGCAGAACCTGTGAAGATGACATTACCGACCTTTAACGCCATTTCCGCATTGGTACCATAATCGGTTGCAATAGCGATCTTATCAGATTCAAGCATTCCGGACTTTACGATCAATGCAAGAGCATCTGCACCGACCTCGTGTTTGATGGCAGGCGGAATAACTACTTTACAATTAAGGAATTCAAGGCCTTTTACCTGAGTGCTGTCAATGATACAAGCATTCCTTTTTTGTTCCTCGATATTCATCAACTTCTTTTTTCGCTCTCCTGCATAGGCAAGGTCATCGATCGGAATTCCCTGGAACAATGATAATTGTATAGGATTTCCACATACAGCGATCCTCTCAACAAGTCCACCTTCCGGTTCAAGTTCATTAAGGATGTGAATGAAAGCATTGATCACAAGGTCATGAGCTTTGTCCTGACCATATGTCATGGCAAAATCCAGATGATCCATAACGTTCGCACCGGGCAGAGGATTTCTCATTGTGATGACAGTTCTCTGTATCTCACCTGATCCAAGGTCTATTTTTTGTGCCCTGAAACCACTTGTACCAAGATCTATTGCAATTCCTGTTCGCATAGTATTACCTTCCTGCCCGACCGATCAATGTGATCGACAATTATTGACAGATGATCAAAAAGAAATAAATGAAAGGTCCTGCAAAACAAGACCTTTCCGACTGGATGTTAAGATTTTTGTATATATGTTTCGTTTCTACAGATATTATGCAATGTATTCGTCCCTTGCTTCGACAAGGGCTTTAACATTCTCCACAGGAGTATTTGGTGCAATACCACATCCAGGAGAAAGAACTGCAACACCATCTTCAAGAGCATTCTTTGAATCTGCTTTGACCTTTTCAACATCACCAGAAAGTAACGTGAACGGACTGGACACATTACCAACGAGCACAGCCCTGTCTCCGACAGTTTTGATAGCTCCCTTAAGGTCTGCTACCTTTTCCTCAATGCTAAGTCCCTCGAATTTACAGTCTGCCATCATATCGAGAATAGGAGTCACATTCCCACAAACGTGAAGAACCATCGGACATTTGACACCTTCTGCAAACCTTGCAAGCCTTGGCTTAAGCATCTTGTCAAATGTTTCAGGGTTCATAAGGTCAGGGGATGCTACAGGATCAGGCACACATATCACATCTGCACCAGCATCTGCCAGTGCATTTGCATACACTATGCATGCATCTGTGGCAAAGTCAAGGATAGTCTCGAAGTCATCTGGTTTCTTGATAGACCATTTCATGAACTTCTTTACACTTACAAGATCGGATGCGAGGGTTACAGGCCCTTCCATGCCAGCTACCAGAGGAATTTTATCTCCAACTTTGTCGATGATTATCTTCGTTGCTTCAAGCACAGCAGGTATTCTGCCATTGCTAAGAAGGTCATCAGGCATTACGAGGTTGTCAACGTCTTTATATGGGTGATCAGTTACAGATGGTTGTCTGTTCTTTGTTCCCATATTAACTTCACAACCCATAGCTTCTGCAAGAACTGTCAGACAATATGGGTACCTTACAGCTTCAAGACCTGCGATCTCGTGTGATGCTACGGCGAGTGTTGCCAGCTTCTCTGCATCTGAATGAGCTTCAGGCCACTCTGCACCGGTCTGATCCATAAGATCAACTATAGCGGTCTGTGTTACAGAGACTACCGGGACTTTATCAACTGGTTCGCGGTTTAACGCGTTCAATAATCTTTCTTTTGGGTTTAAATCGGTCATTTTGATCACTCCTTCATAATTAAAGACCCGGTACATCCGGATGCTGATGTTTTTTGATCGTCGTTCACACCATCCAATTAATCCAGAGATGGAACAACTGATATTGGGTAGCTATACCCAAATTTCAAACTGGAATAATCATATATAAACATATGTATGGTTCATATTTAGTATAAATATGTTACTATATGGCACGTATTATGAACAGCATTATTCATTGAAATTGTAATGCCCATTGATAGCGTTTTTACTAAATACAAGATGTTCTGAAAAATTAACATATAATTTAATACCAAAATACTTATATATAATACTTGAAAATTTGAAAAATAAAACTAATATAAAAACAAAGCTACTATTAAAAATCTATAATTAAATAGATAGAAGTAATAAAAGATATCAATAAGCATAATTTATAATAATCAGAATTAATTATTTAAAAAATAGCTATTTGATAGTAGAAAAGTACATATATAAAATTATGAAATACCTTACATTATTAGAGGAAAAAAACAAAAAACAATATCTATTTTAAAAAAATGTCAAAGAAATGAAATATAATTAATTATATTAGTCTAAAAAAATATTGCATTGGTCGTGAAGAACGTATCTACATTCAACCATAATTTAAAAAGAAGAGCGATCTTAGTTCTATTTTGTCTTATAATAGTGCAACTTTCAACTCCTGTTGTGGCACTCACCCCAATAGACATCCAAAACATAGAAACCGATCATAGTGCAGTCATACTGATAGTAGATGGCCTCGGTGCAAGCTATATAGATCCGAAAAAGATCCCTTATGCACTTGATGGAAGCCCTTTGGAAAAGCCAAATATCCAAAATATTTCAGCACTTGCAAAAGATGGACTTCAAGCATTCAGTGTTCTTACACCCTCTACAGAAGGTGAAAATGGGCATTCGGTGATCGTTACAGGAAATCCAAGGGCTACCTCTGCAATGATAACACACAATGATGCCACTATCTATGATGTTGCCCGTGACAATGGATACCTCATGTTCGCAATATTGGAAAAGGGTGACACGACCGAACTTCTTGCAGAACAGGATGTTGCCATATATGATAGCACCACATCAATAAATGACCCACAAATGAAAGTCGTGCTCAATGACCACACCAGTAAGTACGATACCGATATGACAATCAATGTTGAAAAGATATTCAAAGAGTATGCCATTCTGGCCCCAACCTATGTACAGCAGTATAAGGAAGGGGAGATCGAGCGTTATAACGCTTACAACCTCTGGGGGATCGAAACAGCCCTTGAGGTCATTGAACTGATGGAGCAATATCCTGACCAGAAATACATACTGACAATAAATATCGGTGCCATTGATACTGCCGGACTTTATCGCAGAAATGAAGGGTATATCGAGTGCATCGAAGCATTCGACATTATGGTCCAGCCTATTATTGAAAGAACGGAAGATAATGACCTTGCTTTCATCTTAACTTCAGATCACGGGATGGCCTTCCAGTCAGTAAATGGACGTGGTGGTAGCAAGTCCGAAAAATATTCAACCACACCGGAAGTGCTTCAGATACCTTTCATTGCAACATCATCCAATATAGAAAGAAAGCTCGTTGATGAACAATTAGGTCAGGAAGATATTGCAGCCACTATCCTTAGTATCCTTGACCTGCCAAACGAGCTCCGCTTTTCAACCGGTGAACCTTTTACAACTAAAAAATATGTTAATTTCAAAGTATTACTTCCGGAAACAGGTAGTGTTAGGATATCTTCGGAACAGGCCATCCTGGAATCAGAAGGGGATAGCGAGTATATTATATACGGACTCGAAAAGGAAAAGGAATACACCATCAACGCTGAGCTTTCCGGAAATAGCAAACAGGCATATGAAAGAACCATCTTTGCAGATTCTGATAAGGTCATCCGATTCGATGCAGATAAAAAGCCGGATAAAAATAAGGATATGATACCCAAAGGGATGCGAAAGATCATTGGTTCGACCCTTATTATAGGTATCAATCTGACAGGTCTGGCAATGATATTCAGGGTAGTCAAAAGTTAAAGCCTGCCATCACAAACTATTTTTAAGAGGCAAGCCCATTTGCACCGATGATCGTTGGCGTACTCGGGCCTGCCGGATCCTACTCGGAAAAAGCAGCAAAAGGCTGGATAAGCAAAGAATCAAAGTCTGAGGGGACATCCCTTGTCTATTATGATGACATAAACGATACTTTTGCATCCGTCATCAATGGAGATTCGGATATAGGAATAATCCCAATAGAGAATTCCATAGAGGGGTCCGTTGGGATCACACTCGATCTGTTGCTTGAGAGTGATATGACCATTATAGGGGAGATAGTTGTACCCATTGAGCATTGTCTTCTCTCGAAGGGTGAGATGAAGGATATAAAAATAATAATGTCACATCCTCAGGCACTGGGCCAATGCAGTAAGTTCATAAGGGAACATTTCAAGAAAGCAGAAATACGTACGACAGGAAGTACATCCCATGCTGCCAAGCTTGCTAATGAGTTCTGCGAGATGGCAGCTATCGCATCAAAGGAATCCGCCAGAGAATATGGATTGAAGATACTTGTTCCGAATATTCAGGACTGGGAGAAGAACCATACACGCTTTATCGTCATAAAACAGGGCAAGTGGCAGGAAGATGATGTCTGCATACCTAAAAATGATACATGTAAGACATCCATCATTGCTGATATCGATGAGGACAAACCTGGCTCACTCTATGAGATCATAGGGGAATTCGCAAAGAGAGACATTAATCTGACACGTATAGAATCAAGACCATCGAAGCGTTCTTTGGGAGATTATCTGTTCTATATTGACATAGAAGGAAGTACAGGCGATGCAGTTATAAAAGATGCTTTATATTATATAAATTCGAAAGTATCTATGCTCAAAGTCCTTGGTTCCTACAATGGATACAAGCTGGATAACTAAAAAAGTGTTCATATAAGGTATGAATGTTCATTCAAGTTTGCTTTAGAGAGGATAGTGATCATGGATATTGATAATTTTGTAGAGAAACAGGAAGCTACGGTCAATAAATACCAGCGTATCTACAAGATCATCGATCTCACTATAATTGCACTGACCTTGTTCACTATTTTAAAAATACTGAATATAGACCAATTTATCCTTACATTAAGAACATTTGAACTTTACGCAGATTCTACCTATGGCCCTTCGGGTATGATCTCAGCAGGAGAACTTCTCCTTGCAGCTATTTCTATATTGTTTGCCATCATCCTTACCTTTGCTTTCCATTACAGGGACAGGAAAGTTCTGCTGATACCATTCATAGAGGAACGTTTCCCAGCACTTCAGGAAAGGCTCAGGACTGCTTTTGACAACAGAGATGTGCACAATATAATTTCAGACGACCTGATGGGAAATGTACTGGATGTGGCCTCGAAGACCGACAATTCAAAGCTTATTGAAAAGAAAAGGCTCAAGAAGAGCATGGTTCTTCTGCTAGCAGTTTTCATTATGTTCACCACCATAAACGTACTGGATTACAGGACAGATCTCACACCCGAGGACATCAATAGTCTAATAGATGAGATACCGTTCATACCATCAGCAGAGAATGGAACATCCCCTGATGAACAGTTCTCGCTTGAAGGAGAAGAAGGAGATTCAGGAGGAAACAGTGAGGACCTTGTCGGAGAGACCGCCATCATCGTGGTCGAGGGGGAAGAGGTCGACCTCTCATTACCACCAGGAGCAGGAACAGGTTTTACTGAAAGTGGAGATGAGGAATCACTCCCGCCTGAGTTTGAGAGCTCATCGGCATACGAGGTTGGAAGGATATCATCACCTGCTTACTATGAGCAACTGCCGGAAGGGTATGAGAGTATTATAAAAGAATACTTTGAGCAGATGGCCAATAACTGACCTCAGATAACCACATCATGACAATAAATATATCAATGATTTTATTAATATATCATTATCATTAAATTAACATCGATACATTCACATTAACCTATCAATTTATACCACCAACATATTTCACCAATTGCAATATAAGGAGAACACCACATGAATTCCAATGATGCAAGATCAGGAGACCTTGAACAGACTTACAGAGGTGCTGGTGATGCATTTACAGCACTTTTCAATGAGATCTCCAAGGTCATAGTAGGACAGAAGGATACGGTAGAACAGATAATCATTGCAATCCTTTCTAACGGACACGCACTGATGGAAAGTAACCCAGGTCTTGGAAAAACACTTACAATTTCTACTATCTCCAAGACAATGGACCTTGGGTTCAGTAGGGTTCAGTGTACCCCCGACCTTATGCCGGCAGATATCACAGGCACACACTTTATTGAAGAGACGGGAGGGAAAAAAGAGTTCAAATTCGAGCCAGGACCTGTCTTTGCCAACATTGTCCTTGCCGATGAGATAAATCGTGCCTCCCCAAAGACACAATCTGCATTGCTTGAAGCCATGCAGGAGAAACAGGTCACGGTAGGTAACGATACATTTATTCTTGACAAACCGTTCTTCCTGCTTGCAACCCAGAACCCTATAGAAATGGAAGGAACTTTCCCATTGCCGGAAGCGCAGCTTGACAGGTTCCTTTTGAAGATCGTTCTGGATTATCCTTCATTTGAAGAAGAAAAAGAGATCGTAAGACGCTACACCAAGTCTGACGAACCGCATGTAGGCAAAGTGCTTGACAAAAATATGGTATTGCAGCTCCAGCGTCTTACAAGAGACATGCCAATTGCAGATGATATAAAAGAAAGAGCCATCAAGATAGTTATGGCAACCCGTACATGGAAGGAATTCATTGAGGTTGGAGCTTCTCCAAGAGCATCTATCGGAATTATTCTGGCAGCAAAGGCTCGCGCATTGATAAGAGGCAGGAACTTTGTAAGTGTTGAAGATGTTGACGCAATGGCATATCCGGTATTAAGGCACAGGATCATCCTCACTTTCGAATCCGAAAGACGTGGGATATCACAGGATCATGTGATAAAGGAAATACTTGCCAAAATTAAATGATAAGCATCGGTAAGTCTGAGAAGGAAAAGCCTACGAACACCAATATGATGCTTGAACCATGAGTGACAGAAAACACCGTATAGATGTGGATTTCTTCCGCCAGCTTGACCGCTTTACTTTTCTGGTAAGGAAGCGGGTCTCCAGTGCTTATGCAGGAAGCAGACGCTCCCACAGGAAGGGACAGGGGCTCGATACGATGGGCTATGCAGAATACCACCCCGGAGATGACCTCAAGTCCATTGACTGGAACGTTTATGCAAGGTCAGAGAAGCTCTATGTCAGGGAATTCGAAGAAGATAAATCAGTTACCACACACATACTTCTCGATTCAAGCAATAGTATGGACTATGCCCTTGACACTGTCACAAAGTTCGAATATGGTGCTATGCTTGCTGCCGGCTTTGCATACCTTGTCACAAAGGATAACGATAAATTTGGCATATCCACCTACTCCGAAGATATCGCCATATCCCAGACGCACAGAGGAAGACGTCATTTATTAAGGGATATCGATAAACTTACGGAAGTGGAACTTAAAGGTCAGACAGCTCTTGACCACTGTGTCCAGCTATATGAAAAGATGATAAAGTCGCGTTCGCTGGTAATCATCATCTCGGATTTCATGGAAGACCTCAAATCCATTGAATCGGCAATCTACAGACTTTCAAACCATGACCTTATTCTCATACAGGTGCTTGACCCTTCCGAAAGCGATCTGTCAATGCATGGTCATGTAAAACTGATGGACCTCGAGACCAATGATGAACTGAAGACATATCTAAGTAATAATTTCAAGGATAAGTACCAGGAAGAATTACAGGCACACATCGATGGCATACAGAACATCTGTAACCACGTAGGTGCTGACCTGTATACATTCACGACTGATACACCCATCTTTGAGGCGTTCTTCAATGCCATCAACAGGAGGCATATGTAATGCCTTTTGCGAACATACTCGGACTTGCTGCACTGGCAAGTATAATCCCACTTATCATATTGTACCTATTACGCCCAAAACCTCTGGAACTGAAGATACCTTCCCTTATGTTCCTGATGCTTGCAGAAAAGAAAAAGAAGAGATTTGCATCATTGAGGCGACTTATAAAGGACCCGATCTTCCTTGCCCAACTTCTCATTTTGATATTGATCTCCATTGCTATAGCCGGACCTTTCTATACCGCCGAAGAAGAACTTAGCGGCGAACATACGATATTCGTCATTGATGCCTCTGCCAGCATGAACACTGAGGGCAGATTCGATAGTGCCACTGATATTGCTAAGACCTATGTCAGTAAGAAGAACAGCATAATACTCGCAGAGAACATTCCGGTGAACGTGCTGGAATCCGGCGGTTCTTCCGCCACTAAGAACGCCCTTGATAGCCTTACTCCGAAAGGCTCTGTTGCAGACCTCTCCAGTGCAATTACCAATGCCATGAGAACCCTTTCAAACGAAGGAGGGAGGATCGTGGTCATCTCAGATTTCACTAACTGGCAGGGAGAAGACCCTGTATCAGCCATGAGACTTGCTGAATCCTACGGATTGAAAGTTACCTTTGTAAGAGTAGGTTCACCAACTGACAATGTAGGCATAATACAAGGCTGGATCGATGCCGAGGAAGAGGGTTACACCTACAATTGTGTTGTCAAGAACTACATGGAAACGACACAGAACGTCAAGATGATCATCGATACACCGGGAAGCCAGAACAAAAAGAGTGTGACCCTTGATATAGGTCCATTCTCAACTAAACAGTTCAAGCTGACAGACCTTGGAACTGGCATTACGGAGATAACGATAGACAGGGAAGACAAACTTGCAGTTGATAATGCTGCCTATGTATCAATTCCGGCAAATGTGCAGAACGAACTGCTTCTTGTTACCGATGTTAAAAGATCACCTTCGTCAACTGCCCTTTCACTGCTGCCGAACATAAAAGCCACCCAATCCAATAACGTGCCTGCTGACCTTAGTGATTATAAGGTCATTGTTGTCGATACACAACAAAGGGCAATAACCTCTGAAGAAGCTTCAAGGCTTAGCACTTTCATTGAGAACGGTGGGAACGTGCTTGTTATCGCCTCGCCCACACTTGACCCGAAGAATGCGAACATCGACCTCATGCAATTGCTCCCTGTAAAGATCATCACCACCTCAGAGAGCAGTAAAGGTGTGGCATTGAAGGTCGAACAGGATACGAGGCTCACAGATGAAGTGAAGTTCGAGGATATTGCAGTCTACACTTATCTGAATTCGACCATAAGGTCCGATGCAGTGTCCCTTGTTGATACTCCCTCGAACGTACCGATGCTTGCATATTGGAATGTCGGCGACGGTACTGTCATGTACCTCGGATTAAGCGATATGCTCGGAGAGGAAGCATGGAACAACTTCCACAACCTTCCGGAATATCCTGTGTTCTGGGCAAAGGTTATCGCATGGCTTGGAGGTACTGGCGACATAGGGGATTACAATGTCCAGACCGGTGCCGTTTCAGCATTGTCAAAGGAGCAGGAGGTTACAACTCCTTCAGGTTCTATAACCACGAGCAGATTGCTCTATGATGAAGTGGGTGTCTATGAGGTAGCTGGCAAAAGAATAGCTGTGAACCTTTACGATGATATGGAATCCGATACCACGATAGACTCCTCGAACGTCCTTGAAAGAGCAACATCAAATGAAGGTGGCGATATCATCAGACAGACCACATATACTGCAAATAAATACGTTGATATTTACCTTATCATTATTGCCATGCTGCTGGTAGTCCTTGAGATCCTTATCATTAGAAACCGGGGTGAACTATGACCTTCACGTTCGAACAACCATTGATGTTTGCATTGATACTGCCTGTAATAATAGGAGGCATTTTCCTTCTCAGGGAAGGAGCAAGAAGACCAATTATCATCTCACGCATGATAGTGCTTTCACTTCTGGTCATCGCACTTGCCTCTCCCACTGCTATTGTCAGTGATGTGACAAGTGATGAGAACCCGAACCTTGTGGTGATCTCTGATGAGACCGCCAGTATGAGCCTTTTCGAGGAAGGTGTGGGAATGAACGTCTATGAGTCCCTCACAGCCAATACTCCGACAACATTCATCCGCCTGACCGGTGAAAGTACGTCCCTTGGAGATGCCATCGAGCAATATTCCACCGGAGACAACCAGATAGTGCTCGTCAGTGACGGTAACAACAATTTCGGAAAAGACATCGACGAATCCCTCCAGTATGCAAAAGAGATGGGTACGACCGTTTACTCCGTTGCACCAGACCTCGAAAAGAACGATATAAGTGTCCAGATGCTTGGGGACAAGACCGTGGTCATCGGGAACGAGAACCAGTTCGATATACTGGTATCCCAGGCAGAGGAAGGCGAGATCAGATACAGCTTTGAGGTCTATGCAGGGGACACCCTCATCAGAAGTGGTACGTTCTCACAGGAAACACGCACAAGGACAATTCGTGTTCCATATACTTTCAAAAAGCTGGGTGCTCAGGAGATGAGAGTGGAACTGAGCCCGCTGACCGAGGATAAAGATGATATCAACAACGTCTACTACAAATCCGTCTACGTTGTTCCAAAACCTAATATCAATCTGATCACAAGCGATACAGGCGCACCCCTTGGCAATATACTATACAACCTATACGATGTCTCGAATTCAAAAGAATTTACCAATCTTGACAATAAGAAAACTGTCGTGCTTGATAATGTCAACATGAGAGAACTGTCGGAAAGTGATACTGATAAGCTCAAGGAATACGTGTCTCAAGGTAATGGACTGGTCCTGGTAGGCGGTGAGGCTTCGTTCGATCGTGGGAACTATCTTGATTCTTCCTTTGAGGAATTACTTCCTGTGATTTCAAAACCTACTGACTGGAAAGGTGGCAGAAGCATTGTTCTTGTACTTGATATTTCCCAAAGCACAGCTGCTCATGAAACGCTTTCTGACATTCTAGGCAATGCCATATTCATACTTGAGAACGAGAACCTCAGAGATGCATATGCCGGAGTTATTGCATTCGGTAGTGAAGGTGTCGATGTTTCCGATGGCCTGGTATATCTCGGAACACATTCAAATCTTGAAAAGCTTGAAGAAAGTATCAGTTCACTTACTCCGGGTGCTACAAGTGAAACATCTCTTGACCAGGGTCTTTTAATAGCACAAGAATGGCTTGAGACCGAATCAGGAGAACTTGACATTATAATAATATCTGATGGTGGTTTCGCGCAATCATATGATGAGAGCCTAAAAGTTATAGAAGAGATACACGAGGAGGGTATCGATTTCTATTTCATCCACATCCATGAACAGGGTGCTCCTTCACAGTATGACAAATTTGGAAACCGTTATTCAGAGGAATTAATGAAGAGTGTGGACGGAACCTATTTCTTTATTGAGAAGGGCGAACGTGCGAACCTTGTCTTCGAGGATCAAGAGATACCCGAGGAAGAAACAGACGAGATCCCACAATTAACATCCTTCCCACTTATAGAATACAATCCAAATCACTTCATTACCCGCAACATCGAGATCGAAGGTAACATCACAGGTTACAATGACGTCACCCCAAAACCAGGTGCAGACAGAATAATCATCACAGCCACAGGTAAGCCGGTAGTGACCACATGGAGATACGGGCTTGGCAGGGTAGCAGCCATAACTACGGATAACGGCAGAGGTGGGCAGAACACATGGGCTTCCCAGATGTATTCGGGTAACAATTCAAAGCTCATATCATCTACCATAAACTGGGCTATCGGCAATCCACAGGTCGAGGAAGGCACTGTTGTTGAAGCTGAGGATACGTGGTTCGGCACTCCTGCAACACTTTACATCACCCATTACGATGGGAACACACCGGTATTGAGATACAAAGGAGATACCCTTGAACTTGCGGTAACCGGCAAGAACACCTATGAGACCACGATCGACCCGAAGAGCATTGGCTTCCACGATGTTTCAGGCTATCCGATAGCTGTGAACTATGCCATCGAATACCGGGATGTCGGCATGAATGAGGACCTTCCGGTATTCATCAAAGCAAATGGTGGTAAGACATACACCGAGAATGAAGCTCTTGCTCTCCTGTTAACTGATGCAAGAGGAAATTCACTTAAGAGTGTACAACGGTCCGAAAGCCAGAAACTCTACTTCCTGATAGCTGCGTTATTGCTGTTCCTTGGAGAAATTGCAGTAAGGCGTATAAGGGAGATCAGGGAATCGAAAAAGGGCGATTAAAGGCGGAGTAGATTCGCCTTCTTTTTTTAAAAAACGCATTCAGAAGACTACAAATTGAACTGTAGTTAAAGTAATGAATATATAAGAAGTACTCATTCTATCACCTGAAGCCAATTACTAACATCATATAGCCCAAGGTGATAAAATGAAAAACACATACATACCATTACTTGTACTCCTCGTACTCGCAGTCATAACTGCCGGTGCCACGATAATGAATGCTGATGCAGATGAAAAGATACTGATAGACAACGGTGAACTGGAATCCGAAAATTTACCTGCTGTTGATGGTGGAAACAACGACAAACTGCAGCCTCTGAATACCATTGCTAATATCATCGGAATCGAAACATGGGATAGTACAACAGTTCTCCTTCTGGACCAGGATGAAAGTGACATTGGCGAAGGTTATCCATGTGACATCTATCTGAAGATCGGGCAGGAAACAACCATTAAAGACAGCAATGGGAACGAACTCACCATTGAAGACCTTGACAACGGAACAAGGATAGAAGCATATTACGGACCTGCTACAACCAGAAGCCTGCCAGCACAGAGTGTAGCCATTAGCATTGTCGTACTTGATGAAGATGAAAAACCAGGCATCCTACAGCCTGTAAAGACTCTCGGGACCATTATTGGAACTGAAAAGTGGACCAGCAGCACAATGGTCCTTCTGGATGAGGACGAGGTTGAGATCGGTGAAGGATATCCATGTGACATATATCTGAGCATCGGCGATCAGACAACCATTGAGGATGAGAATGGAAATAAGCTGTCTGTTGAAGACCTCACAAAAGGAACACGCGTGGAAGCTTACTATGGACCAATGGTCACAGCAAGTTTGCCGCCACAGAGTGGAGCTGTAAGCATTGTGGTTCTGTCAGAGTGAAATGAGAATAGCATATCTATAAATAAAGGCGGAATAAAATCCGCCATTCTATTTTAGGCCAGACCATTAACCATAAGATCATAGATCTCTTTGGTAACCTTTGTATGTTTTGCACGGTATTCTGCTGTAGGTTCAAGAGTTGTAAGATCATAACATTCCTTGAAGGTTTTACCAACATCAGGATTCTTCACCTTGTACTTGTATTTTTTGAACAAAAACATGTCAATAGCTGATGTTGAGTATAGGTTCTTTTTGAATACTTGCAGCTATAAAGTGGTAAATGCGAGTATCGTGTTACTTGTAGAGCTATATCGATAAACTTTAAGTACTTGTTAGACAAAACACAATCACCCCCTTGTGTTTTTGGTGCAAACGATCACAGGGGACTTCTTCTTATAAAAATAATAGGATGTTAATCCAATTTAGAAAAGAGGATTTCTACAGAGCCAAAAAAATAGTGTTGTGATATATTGAATGGTAAAATAAAATCGTTATTAATGGTATTGCTAATTGCAATAAGCCTTGTTGGTGCAGGATGTGTCCAGCAGGAAGATGGAACACCATCTGAAGAAGCAGAACCTGTCATTATTGGTTATCCTCCATGGGATGATGTGAGGGCAAATACCTTTGTGCTAAAGCAGGTACTTGAGTCTGAAGGATATGAAGTTGAAACTGTAAACGCTGATCTTGGAGCTGTTTTCCAGGGAGTTTCACAGGGAGATATCGACATCTTTGCCGGTGCATGGTTACCGACGACCCAGGGATTGTACTGGGACAAATATGAGGATGACCTTGATTACGTTAAGAACATAAGCAGCGGTGCAAAGATCGGATTGGTCGTTCCAACGTATGTTACTATTGACTCCATAGACGAACTTAATGAAAATAAGGACAAGTTCGAGGGAGTTATACAGGGAATTGAACCCGGCGCAGGAATAATGGCAACTACTGAAGTTGCAATTGAAGAATACAACCTTGATTATGTACTAAGTGCAAGCAGTACCGTTGGAATGGCAATTGAGCTGCAGGATTCAATAGATAATGAGGAGTGGATGGTTGTAACACTCTGGCAGCCACATTGGGCATTTTCACGCATGGACTTGAAATTCCTGGAAGACCCGGAGAATGTCTATGGTGAAGGTGACAATATTGCTCTCGTAGCAAGAAAACATTTGTCTGAGGACAGGCCAGATGTCTATGAAATTCTTTCAAGATATGAAATGGAACTCTCTGATATAGAATCCATCATGCTGGATCTTGATCAGGGATTGACTCAGGAAGAGGCAGCAGCAAAATGGATAGAGAACAATCCTGAAAAGGTAAACGAATGGCTGGGAGAAGAATTATAACTTCTCTCTAATTTCTTTTTTTATTAATTTGTACATAGCATAAAAAGATTTGAAGTTATCATTTTCTACGAACATTTTTGTATCTTTTTTATTGCAGAGGATTTCTACAGAACCTGAGAAACAAAATTGCTTAACATTACTGTCGAGAAAAATATAAACAAGTGATAAATCGGCTCTGTAGAAAACCTATCAAAATCAACATCAATGAGCTGGAATTGGAATTATATTCCAACATCATGCAACACATCCAATAATATTTTTAAATTGGATTATTGTCCGAATATTGAGGATTTCTACAGGGCTCAAATTTTATTCATTTATATCAACTATACCTATTTCTCCAAAAAGTCTAATACCCTTAAAAATTAATCTTATTAACAGTTAAAAAGAATAATTCATTCTAATAACTGGGGGTTAATCAATGGGAGATAGTAAATACATTCGATGGTTCGAAGAGATAAGCATAGAGGATATACCTTCTGTCGGAGGTAAAAATGCCTCACTCGGTGAGATGTATCGGGAACTGACTGAGAAGGATATTAAGATACCAAACGGTTTTGCAGTTACAGCGGATGCTTACTGGCATGTGCTGGAATCTGCAGGTGTGCTGCAAGAACTTAAGGATAGTCTGGAAGGACTTGACACAGCAGATGTCACTGACCTTGCTGTAAGAGGGAAAAAAGCAAGGAGTATAGTACTCGATGCAGGGATACCGGATGATCTCTGGGAAGAGATAAAAGAAGCTTACGACAAACTGAGCGAAGAGTATGGAACTGAGACCGATGTGGCAGTTCGCAGTTCTGCAACAGCAGAGGACCTTCCTAATGCTTCATTTGCAGGACAGCAGGAAACCTACCTAAATGTACACGGCTACCACTCCCTGAAAGATGCATGTAACCGGTGCTTGGCTTCTCTTTTCACGGACAGGGCGATCTCCTACCGTGTGCACCACAAATTCGATCACTTCAAGGTCGGCCTTTCAATAGGCGTCATGAAGATGGTACGCTCAGACCTTGCATCCAGTGGAGTTATATTCACCATCGATACCGAATCCGGATTCGAGGATGTTGTATTCATAACAGGCTCTTATGGTCTCGGGGAGAATATCGTGCAGGGACTGGTCAATCCGGATGAGTTCTACGTATTCAAGCCCACATTAAAAGAAGGCTACATGCCTATAATTAAGAAAAGGATAGGCAGCAAAGAGATAAAGATGATATACGGACGTGGGGATTCCCGTATTCTTACCCGTAATGTGGAAGTTCCACTTGCAGACCAGAGAAAGTTCTGTATCAACGATGATGAGATACTCACGCTTGCAAAATATGCTGCTACCATTGAGGACCATTATTCCAAAAAGAAAGGTAAGGCTGTGCCCATGGACATAGAATGGGCAAAGGACGGCAACACCGATGAGCTGTTCATTGTACAGGCAAGACCGGAGACAGTGCAGTCCAGGAAAAGAAAAGATGTCCTTGAGACCTATTTTCTTGATGAACGGTCGGACGTTCTCGTAACTGCCAGAAGTGTAGGTGATAAGATAGCAACTGGTACGGTGCATGTGATCGATGATGTTTCCAAGCTTTCTTCTTTCAAACATGGGGAGATACTGGTGGCTGATACGACCACTCCTGACTGGGAACCTATCATGAAACGTGCGGCTGCCATCATCACCAACAAAGGCGGAAGGACATGCCATGCAGCTATCGTCAGCCGTGAGCTTGGAGTTCCGGCAGTCGTGGGTGCACAGGATGCAACTGAAAAACTAAAGAACGGGATGGATGTCACGATTAGCTGTGCTGAAGGGGATATCGGCAGGGTCTACGACGGCATACTGCACTTCCACATAGAGACCGTTGACCTCAAGGGACTGGGAAAGACAAAGACCGAGATGATGATGAACCTCGGCAATCCGGAAGAGGCATTTTCCCTTTCCATGATACCGAACGATGGGATCGGACTTGCAAGACTTGAGTTCATCATCTCGAGTTATATCAAGGTCCACCCCATGGCACTGATCCATCCTGAAAAGGTGGAAGATGAAAGTGTGCTTGAGGAAATTGAGAAACTTACAGCCGGGTACAAGAGCAAGGAAGACTATTTCGTGGAAAAGCTTTCCCAGGGAGTAGCTACCATTGTGGCTTCATTCTATCCGAAACCTGTGGTGGTGCGTATGAGCGATTTTAAATCGAACGAGTATGCAAGCCTGATCGGCGGGAAATATTTCGAGTTCGAAGAGAGCAACCCCATGATAGGTTTCAGGGGAGCATCCCGCTATTATGATGAACGCTACAGGGAAGGATTTGCACTTGAGTGCAAGGCCATGAAGAAGGTCAGGGATGAGATGGGACTTACAAACCTTATCCTTATGATACCTTTCTGCAGGCGTGTGGAAGAAGCGGAAAAAGTGATCGCTGAAATGAAAAAGAACGGTCTGGAAAGGGGGCAGAACGGCCTGCAGGTATATGTCATGTGTGAGATACCAAGCAATGTGCTGTTGATCGATGAGTTCAGCAAATACTTCGATGGTTTTTCCATTGGCTCCAATGACCTTACCCAGCTGACCCTTGGAGTGGACAGGGACTCTGAAATCTTAGCTTCGTCCTTTGATGAAAGGGATGAAGCTGTGAAGAAAATGGTTTCCATGGCAGTTCAGGGAGCAAAGAGGAATGGCAAGCACAGTGGAATTTGTGGTCAGGCACCCAGTGATTTCCCAGAATTTGCAGAGTTCCTTGTGAGAGAAGGTATCGAATCAATCTCGCTCAACCCGGATTCTGTGATGAAGATATCATTGAAGGTCCTGGAAACCGAAAAAGAGATGGAATGAATTTCTTTTTTATTCATTCTTCTTTTTTCTTTTCAGAACTCATCCTGCAGTAGATCAAATACCTGTAAAAGTCTAAAAAATAGAAAGTAAAAGGATCAACCGATCAGTCGGTTGATGTCCTCACTATCGATGATACCAATAAGTCTTTTCTTCTCGCCAACTACAGGCAAAGCTGAGATGCTGTGGCGCTCCAGTCTCTTGGCAGCAGCTACTATCGGTTCATCAGGGGAAGCCGTCAGAACATCCCTGGTCATTATATTCTCCAGCTTGTTGCACTTCAATGCGACAGCTTTTGAGATGTCCCAGGAAGTGACGATACCAACAAGACAGCCGTTCTCATTAACCACAGGCAGATGAGTAAGGGCCTCCTCGAACATGACCTTTGCAGCTGTTTCTATGCTCACACCTTCCCTGATGGTCGCAACCTTTTCGGTCATTACATCAGCAACGGATGTGTGAGTCAGGAAATTATGAATTACATAATTGATCTGGCCGCTTTCGAGCAGGAAGGCATCGTGTCCATAACTGGATTCGATCTCACGATAACTAACATCATGTTCCTTTACAGTAAGACCTTCGACTATCTTTCTTGAATGATATGGCGAATACAGCCAGTCGGAAGTGATTGAAATTACCAGCATCTTTGCCTGCACTTCTTTCAGGCCTTCTGCCAGAGAACCGTTCTTTGAAAGGTCGAAATAATCCACAGCTTTTGTAACATAAAGATAGGAATTAGCATCGAACCTGCCGGTAAATGCATCTCCCTGATATTTCAGATAGCTCTCCACCTGAAAATCATTGGACATATCGAACTTGTAGCTTTCACCCTGTTGCAATTTCCGTCCAAACTTCTCATGCATGGAAGCATCACTAAGATATGTGATGTGAGCGATCATCCTTGCTGTGGAAAGACCATTTGCCGGGGGTTCACCCTCGTAATATTCCCCTCCATTCCAGTCAGGGTCAGAGATAATGGCATTCCTGCCAACCTCATTGAAAGCTATCTGCTGAGGTGATGAAATCGCAGTAGAAGCAATGACCACGGCTTTCTTTACAAGCTCAGGATAGGCAACACACCATTGAAGCGTCTGCATACCGCCCATGGAACCACCAACTACTGCAAAAAGAGTGGAGATGCCGAGATAGCTTATCAGCTCTTTCTGGACATTCACCATATCCCCGATCGTTATGACCGGAAAAGTGATACCATATTGCCGGCCCGTGTCAGGATCGAGGGAAGCTGGTCCGGTAGTACCCTTACAGCCCCCCAGAACATTGGAACATAGCACGAAATACCTGTCAGTGTCAAGGGCTTTTCCGGGACCGATGATGTCATCCCACCATCCCGGTTTTTTGTCATCGCCACTGTGCCTGCCTGCTGCGTGTGCATCGCCTGTTAGAGCATGGCAGACAAGGATCGCATTACTTTTCTCCTTATTGAGATTACCATAGGTCTCATAGGCCACCCTGATGTTCTTCAGGGTATGACCGCCTTCTAACTGGAACTCACCTTCTATGGTATGGTAGTTCGTTGCCACAATGCCTACAGACCTTTCACTCATACTTACTGCGACCTCTCCAATGCCTGATCTATATCAGCTATGATGTCATCTATATCCTCTAATCCGACAGACATCCTTATAAAATCATCTGTCACACCGGTCTGTTCACGCTCTTCCTTTGTAAGCTGCTGGTGTGTAGTGGATGCAGGATGGATCACAAGGGTCTTTGCATCCCCGATGTTCGCAAGATGTGAAAGCAGCTCAACGTTCTCGATGAACTTCTTGCCTGCTTCAAGTCCGCCTTTCACACCGAACCCAAGAATAGCACCATAGCTACCGTTAAGATACTTCTGTGCAAGCTCATGGGAGGGATGGTCTTCAAGACCTGGATAGTTCACCCATTCAACAAGCGGGTGTGAGTTAAGGTGTCGGGCAACCGCCAGAGCATTCTCACCATGTCTTTTCACACGTAAAGATAGTGTTTCCACACCCTGTATGAACTGGAACGCATTGAATGGGCTCATTGCAGGTCCCAGGTCACGCAAAAGTTGTGTGCGTACCCTCAGGATAAAAGCAAGATTTCCCATTCCGGGAATATTGCCGAATGATTCCCAGAACTTCAGACCGTGGTAGCTGGGGTCGGGGTCGGTAAACTCAGGGAACTTGCCGTTGTCCCAGCTGAAATTTCCGGAATCGACTATTATACCGCCAATGGAAGTACCATGCCCACCAAGGAACTTGGTAGCGGAAATGACCACGATGTCGGCACCATAATCGATAGGTTTTACAATACCCACACCCACAGTGTTGTCCACAATAAGCGGAACACCAGCATTGTGAGCGATCTCAGCGATCTTTTCAAGATCAGGGATGTCAAGTTTAGGATTTCCGATTATCTCGACATAGATAGCACGGGTCTTCTCAGTAATGGCCTTTTCGAATTCTTCCGGTTTTGTTGAATCAACGAAATGTACTTTCCTGCCAAGTTTGGGGAAAGTGTGATTGAAAAGCTGGTACGTGCCACCATAGAGATTATTTGCAGAAACTATCTCATCCCCGAGCTGTGTTACCGCAAGGGTTGCAAGAGTTATGGCAGACATACCTGAAGCTACACCTAGTGCACCTGTACCGCCCTCAATGGCAGCTACCCTCTTTTCAAGAACATCGGTGGTAGGGTTCATCAGACGTGTGTAGATGTTCCCGAATGCCTTCAGGGCAAAAAGGTTCGCTGCGTGCTCAGCATCATTGAAAACGTATGCTGCTGTCTGGTAAATGGGAACAGCTCTTGATCCTGTTGCATCTGGCACATGGCCCCCGTGTAATGCTATTGTATCTAATCCATAGGTTTTGTCAGTCATTGTTTGTACCTCAGTTAATGTTAATATCGTATTTCTCGGCTATCTCGATGAAAGAATTGGAGAGATAGTGTATCTGGTCCCACGAAAGTCCGTATGTGCTCATTTTCCAGCTTCTTGTAGCACCGGGGAACTCGCCTGCTATTCCGCGTTTCTTCAGTTCGTCACTGAAGAAGTATCCCTTACGTTTGTGTGTCTTTGCTACCTTGTCGAAGCTTCCGGTGGTATCCACCTTGGAAAGAGCGTGCTTTCTCGGGAACTCGCTAAGCACTTCATTTCCTTCTATCCTCAGGAACTCGTTAATGAAGTAGTTGGACTTTTTGACTTCCTCGTCCCAGTGCTTTGTCCTTTCCTTCACATGCGGGAACGATGCCATCATTGACAGCAGCGGTGCTCCCATCAGTGTGCACCCAAGGAACTCGACCTCTTTTATACCGAATTTTCTTCCGGTAACATCTCCGACCATTTGAGTGGTCCTGAATATCTTATCAGCCCATTCTTCAGTGGTCGCCAGCACTCCAGAAGGAGCTACTGATGCCATGCTCTTATGACCTGAACCTACCACGAAATCCGCACCTATCTTTTTGCCATCTACCGGCATGATGCCCACGGTATATGCACCATTGTAGAGGAATGGGATACCGTATTCCTGTGCAACCTTTCCGATACCATAGATATCGTGTTCATTACAGAACAGGTAATCAAAGTGATCGATCATTATGAGAGCTGGAAGTTTTCCGGTCTCTCTCTTCACTTCATCGATCTTGTGAGCAACTGATTCAGCTGTGAGAATGTTGTGCTCGTTCACAGGAGCTTCCCTTACGATCCCACCGGCACCTTCTACGGCAAGGAACTCAGTATAATGAGCAAATGCCGATACGACCACAGTGTCACCTTTTTCAATAATTGATGAAGCAACAGCCTGGAATCCCCTTCTTGCACCGGGAACCACACGTGCCTGGTCCATACCTACAAACTCTGCAAGGTCCGTGTGGAAGGTTGAGATAGAAGGTTTTTCGATCTTATCAAGCCTGAACGGTTTTCGGCAGTTGTCACAGGTAGAGTATCCATCCCCATAGGCTATGACCGCTTTACGTGCTTCAGGGGTAAGTCTTCCTCCGGCCTGGATAGGCTGGATATTTATGAACTCCTCTTCCCTTGTCCGGCACATAAGGTCACCCACGATCTTTACGGGTTGTGTTTGACCATTCTTTTTACCAAGATCCTCAAGAAGGCCGCCAAGACCAGATACGATCTCATCGTAGCGTGCAGACTGATCATTACTCATACCCGTAGGGAGAGACTGCCTGACTATCTCCCTGAGATCTTCCAGTGCAAACTGGGTTTCAAATAATTTGTTGGCGAGATATTTTTTGTTCATCTGTTCATCCAATTCAGTTACCACCTGTTCGTTCGGGATATATGAAGTTTCAAAGACTGCAAATTCCCAGCGCTTTCGGCTTGCTTTACATTTACCGGCAAGATTATCCGGCTCTGATGCGCGGTTAACAGTGTTAACATTCTGTAGCTTTACTTCAGTTCTTATTTATATTTACCTATCGTGACAATATATGCAAATTGCCGAAGTTTTCCCGCACTCAAATAAATTTAGTCTTCCATGATATATAAGAGCAATTTAATTGAGAGGGATGTATCATTATAAGTGCCAATAGCAAAAAAATAGATTCAACGCATTAGAAGTTTAGACAATAAAATACGATAACTTTTAAATAGTATTATTTTTTGCAATTTTATTGCGCAAGCTATGCTATGTAAAAATACATCTTTTGTTAACGGCGTTTACTTTAAATACTAAAAAACTTATATAGTAAGTAAAGGTCGAGAGTTATGCCGTTTCTCTTGACCTTAAGCAATATTGTCGAAAAGCCTTAACTTTTCGGGGTTGAAAAGTCGTGGGGGCTAACCGTATTGGCATGTCTGGAACTTCAAAGTTTCAGCATGCTGATACATCAACAACTTACCATTAACATTTTTTCATCGATTATCAATTGATAGAACAAATTGTTTGTAATGTTCGATATCATCTTTACCATGGTAACTGTCCTTGTTATTACCCATTTCAAAATTCTATTTTCAACCATCAAAAAACCGCTCCATACTGGTCCCCTCACTGCACCATTTCTTTTAAAAGACCTTTTCCTGTTTGAAATGTACCTTACCCATCTCCAAAAAGATTCGTATCAGATGCAGATGCATATCATCGCTACCCAAATTTTCATAATACAAGAACATATTATCATCTTTGGGATGATTACTAGAGGACAAACTGCCGCACATAAAATGGGTAAAGGAATGACCTCGATACAGATCATTGGCTCGCATAATTTCCAGTTCGTGGGTATGACCACAAAAAACGTATTCAATTTTATGTTTTTGTACAAAATCAATCAGGTCTGCGGAATTTTTTAGAGGAAATGCGTCAGTACCTAAAATAGAATAATGGGTGATCAACAAAGGCAGGTCATATTCTGTCTGTTCAATTTCTTTTGAAACAGCATTCAGGATCTCTTTTTCAACATACCCATCATCACTGTATAGTTCATTGGTGTCGATACTGATAATTAATACAGTTTTTCCATTTATCGAAATGGATTTGATAAAATTTATATCGGTAAAATTCTCATCAACCTTGGTAATTTCTCGGTTTAAAAAAATGTTTTTCTTGCTTGTTTTTATCGTTTCAGAGATGGAGATGATCTCAGAATTGTCAATATATTTACGGAATCGTTCATGAGAACGCATATTTCGTTTGTCATGATTGCCTAAGGTGGAAATGACATTTTTGCACTTAATTGCCTTTAGAAAATGACCCGCATCAGCACACTCATCTTCCAGACTATCTGTTGTATTGTCTCCGGTATTTATGACGATATCGGCATCAAATGAATTGATCATCTCCAGCAGAATCAGATCGTCCCCATCCCAATGACGGGGGCCGAAATGCAAATCCGAAATATGTAAAATATTCATTTAATCCCCCTTGTTATAATTGTTATAAATATGGAATAATAATACGACATATTCCCTTATGCTAATTATATTCACGTAGATTTGAACATGATTACCAGTTTTCTGAGCCCCCATACAAATAATTGTATGAGGTAGTATTTAGAGTTTTGAAATGGACTCATTCGTATCCCGACATGTTCCAGATCAGATGTGTCTGTCTGTACTCCACCAATTTTTAAATAAGTTATTCAAAATTCAGAAACATTTAATAGTCATTAATATCAAACTTTACATTAAAAATTAAAAGGTGGGGTAATATGAAATTGAAAGATAGTCTATGGATGATATGCGTTATTGTATTCTTATTGTTATCTTTAACATCTAATGCAACCGCATCCAGTATGTTCGAAAGCGGTAGCCTGGTAATCATCAATGAAACGGTAGAAGATGATGTTTACATTGCAGGTGACACCCTGATAGTGAATGGGGATGTCCTTGGAGATGTCGTAGCCGCCGGAGGTACTGTGCAGATCACCGGGAATGTATCCGGGGATCTAATTGTTACTGCAGGTGATGTGACAATTTCCGGCAACATCGGCGATGATGTAAGGATAGCCTGTGGAACTTTCAAACTTAGCGGCCTGATCGGTGACGACCTCCTGGTAGCTGCCGGTACAGTGTCCACAACCGAGAATGCAAACATTGGCGGTGATACGACCATAAGAAGTGGCGATGCAGATCTTGCAGGAAACTTCGGAGGCTTACTGGAGGTCTCAGCAGGTTCACTGGTGCTCTCAGGTAATGTCGAAGGAGATGCAAAACTGGATTCAGCCGATATAACCATCCAACCCGATTCAAGCGTAAAAGGTAACCTGGAATACACCACCCCCGAAGAAATAACAATACCTACCGGTGTTGTAGGGGAAGATATCAAATTTGACAGGGGAGGAGAGCGCGATGACAGGTCTGATGCTGATGGAATATTCAAAGGGATAGCCATCGTTGGCAAGATCTCATATTACATCTTCCTGTTCGCTCTGGGTGTAATGTCCATCCTGGTCTTCCCGGAAAAGACCGAAGAGATCGCAAAGAAAATACAGGAAGAACCTCTCAAGAAGATCGCAGTAGGACTGCTGATACTGATAGGCTCGTTCATAGGAGCAATCGTCCTCCTGATAACGATAATTGGCATCCCAATTGCACTCTTCCTGCTATTGATGCTGGCCATCGTCCTGGTGATCGCAAAGATATACACTGCAATGTGGCTCGGAGAGGTAACGTTCAGAAAAGCAGGCTTCAAATATAACCAGTGGGCTGTATTGGCAGTCGGCCTCCTTATAGTATTGATATTAACAGAAATACCGTATGTAGGCGGGATCATCGGCCTTCTGGTTACACTGGTAGCAATGGGAAGTATGTACTTTGCATTGAAGAATTGATGCAGGGGATGTACTTTTTATTTTTTTTAGATCATACCTGATCGTGAAATAAGCATCTACAAGAAAAGTGCTGTCTGCATAAGCAGACAACAGCATCATATCCTCACTCACCGTCCCCGTTGATCACTACCATGATCTCCTTGAAGCTTTCAAGGGATGCTTCGATGTTCTCGATTATCTCGTTTGCGAGAATATCAGGGTCAGGCAAGTTATCGAGGTCAGCAAGACTTGCATCCTTGAGCCAGAATATATCCAGGTTCGTCTTATCCCTTGCCACGATCTCATCATAGGTGAACTTACGGAATCGTCCTTCCGGACTTTCGTCGCCCCAGCTTTCCTGACGACTGAACCGGTCTTCGGGATTGTAGCACTGGATAAAGTCTTCCAGATCAGAAAATTTTAGAGGGTTCTTTTTCAGCGTGTGATGTACGTTGGTCCGGTAGTCGTATATCCATACTTCCTTTGTCCACGGCTCTTTGGCTGCGGGTTTTGCTTCAAAGAAAAGCACGTTCGCCTTGACACCATTAGCATAGAAGATGCCTGTGGGCAGGCGAAGGATCGTATGCAGGTCGGTGGTCTCAAGGAGCTTCTTGCGCAAGACCTCCCCTGCACCGCCTTCGAAGAGAACATTATCCGGCAGGACCACTGCTGCCTGACCGCCTGCTTTGAGGATCGTGTGGATGTGCTGCACAAAGTTGAGCTGCTTGTTGCCTGTGGTTACCCAGAAATCCTGACGGTTGTAGGTGAGATCTTCTTTTTCAAGCTCTCCTGCATCGTTGGTGAAGGTCATACTGCTCTTCTTACCAAATGGAGGATTGGTGAGGATGTAATCGTAACGTTCCCCTGAATCGGCTATGAGTGCGTCAGAATTGGATATCGAAGGCTCCCCGTCGATCTCCCCGATGTTGTGCAGGAACAGGTTCATCAGTGCCAGCCTTCGGGTTCCGGCAACGATCTCATTGCCTCCGAAGGTACCGTTCTTCAGGAACCGGCTCTCCTCCCGGTCCATCTGGTTATGCAATGTCAGGAAGTCATAGGCTGCCAAAAAGAAACCACCTGTGCCACAGCAGGGGTCACCTATTGTCTTCATGGGTTCAGGACGCAGACATTCCACCATGGTCCTGATGAGCGGGCGAGGAGTGAAATACTGCCCGGCCCCGCTTTTGGTATCCTCTGCATTCTTCTGCAAAAGCCCTTCGTAGATCTCGCCCTTGGTATCAACGCCCATCATTACCCAGCTTTCCTTATCGATCATATCAATGACCTTGTAAAGCATGGCAGGATCACTGACCTTGTTCTGCGCCTTGAGAAATATCTGTCCCAGCATCCCCGGCTTTTTCGCCAGCTCCTCCAGCAGCATCTTGTAATGAGTGTCAAGCTCAGCTCCACGCTTTTGCTTCAGCACGTCCCAAGTATATTCCTCCGGTATCCCGATATCCCGACTATAAGGCGGCTTCCTGTATTCCTCCGCCATCTTCAGGAATATGAGATATGTCAACTGCTCCAGATAATCGCCATAGCTCACTCCCCCGTCACGCAGGACATTACAGAAGCTCCACACTTTGGAGACAATGGATGATGTATGTTCGGTCATGTTTTTTAATCCTTGATATGAGAATATTATTTTTTATTCGTTTTTTCAGCCCTTATCCGTCCCAGCAATACCTCAGCCGGCTCCCAATCCGGCTCACTGCGCACCTCTTCCAGCTCCCGTTTACTGAGCAACTTCCCCTCGAAAGCCTTTTTCAAAATACTCTGCCGCAGTGCCTCGGCCTTTTCGAGATTCTCTTCGATGTCCTGCTCAACCTTATCGCAGACCGAAAGGCGGGTTTCGATTTCGGTGACTATGGTTTGTTGTTCTTCGATTGAACAGATTGGCAAGGTAATTAATATCATTCTTGTTAATCCCAAATCCTGATTACCTACTCCATGTGTATATTTTTGAGATTGTTTATAGCAATGAAATGAATTTAACACATGCTGCAAATAAAAAGGATATATTGACTTTACAGTTTTAAGAACAGCTACATGAACCCAAACATTAAAGTCGAAATCATAAGTATTAACTTTATCCTCTACTTCATAAGTGTAACATTCCCGACTTTCTTTTATACACTTATTATACCACGTATTAAAATCCGCGTCCCCATAATCTGATTTGAGCGAGTCAAAAAACGGTTGATTTATATCAATCTCATGAACATAACATTTCCTCAATAAACTATGACTTGGATAAAAACGTCGGTAAAGGGTAGTAAAATGATCGAGAGCTGAATCTATTGAAAATACTCTGTCATCAAGATTCAGCAAGTTAGCTTTTTTCCGAATCCCTCTATCTTCTGTTATGAGGAAATCGACCAGATTTTTCTTTAATGAAAAAAGAATTTCATTGTCATTTATATCATGTGAATTTGCTGGAGTGCCTACTAAAGAGATAAACTCATCATCTGGTTTAGGGGGTGAAGGAAGTCGAGGATATCCATGGAGTTTTGATAAGGTTATTCTCTTTCTTTCAATGTCACTGTCGTTTTCTATATCATTCAGGGAAGCAGGATGAATAAACTCTTGATGACCATGTTCTCGGATTATTGATAGTAATAATTGAAGATTAGGTGAAAGTACTTTTGGATCTTGGATGTGAATTAAAATATTGGTATCATACAGAATTTTCATAATCCGAGTTCAACTCCATTTTGAAAGTAGCAGTATAAATTTCAAATGTAACATCCACTATAAATATATTTCATTTTGATACGATTAAACAAAAAAAACCACAGTTGAACATAGATGTTTTGTTTCTGATCTGCGGTCATCAACAGTTCATTTAGAACTATAATTGAATGATATTTCTAATAATGTGGATTTATCTCCGAACTCAAGCCGCCAAAGCCTCATTTAATTATGTCTAAATCAACTTCCCAATGACCGCCTTTTGCAGGACCAATGCGTTTCAAAAGCCCTTTTTCTTTGAGATTGGTGATGTTGTTTTCAATTGCAGTGGTACTAATACCTATTTTGTGACTCAATTCCACAATTGATACTTTGGGGTTGTCTCTTACTTCGTTTATGATCTTCAATTGATTTTCACCCAACTTTTCACCCAACTTTTCACCCAACTTTTCACCCAACTTTTCACCCAACTTTTCACCCAACTTTTCACCCAACTTTCCACCCAACTTTCCATCAGAAACATCCAGTCCTCTTCGGAAGATCACGGAAAAACCGGTGTCGAACTTGAAATCTACGGAAGAATTACCACTCTCATCCACGGCTTGTTTAATGCGGCTGATGCCTGTACCGACCTTTTCAATATAGTTGATGCGATTGAGGAGGGAGGCTATAAGGGGATTGCGGGCAACGCTCTTGTGGCCAAAATCAGAAGGGTTCAGACCGCTGGGCAAGCCTCCTGGGTTTGATATCTCGACCCTGTCGTCAAAGACCTCTATAAGCACATTCGAACCACGGTCAAAATAATCACGGTGGCAGACGGCATTGATAATGGCTTCTCTCAGGGCTACATCAGGAATATCAGGAATCTCTTCCCTTCGGATATTCTCTATCTTATATTGCACATTCGTATGCCTTTTAACAAAAAGGATAGCATTATCTATGTTCTCGACGATATTTGCCTTGAAGTCCTTCTTATCAAGGATATTCACTTTTTTCGTACCCTTGTACAGGACACAGACAACAGTAGCATGGTTCAGCAGAAAATCAATATCCTTTGCAAAGAACAGGACACCTGCATTTGTGAGCTTGCCTTCATCGTTGATGCAGTCCAGGTTTCTCAGCAGGGACATCCGGTCAATTGAACGACTGATACCCGCCATATCCAAAAAATCTGCAAAGGCCCTATCATCAAAATCTGTCTCAAGGTCCGCCTTCTCATTCTTCAGCTCATCAAAACGAATACGCCCCTCCTTCTGGAAGAACTCAATGATCTCATTTCGTGTCAGTTTCTGGGAATTGGCACCATTGCGAATAAAAAAACCTTTCGAACAGCCATAAGGCTTGTCACTGCCCTCCGGCACATCCACAATTATCAGATCATTTTCTACAATTATATTGACATTAAGCTGTGGCTGTAACTGCCTTAGAGAATCCTGAACCTTTGACCTGAAACTATTATCAGTAGAGATCCCCTTCACAACACCCTTATCAGAAACGCCAAGGATGACCTTTCCACCACTGGAATTAGCAAAGGCACACACCTCTTCAACAAAGGACTTGTCAAGAGATTGCTTAAACTCTACATGATAACCTTCACCTGCTTCTATTAAATCTTCAATTGAAAAATCCATCCTCAAACCGCCAATGCCTCATTCAATTCACTAATAACCCCATTCATCCCATTACCAAAGAGCTGGTACATCCTGCCACGTCCACCCATAGCATCGAAGGGGGTGTAATCGAGGTCTTCGAGTTCCAGGTGGAAACTGGTGGATACGTAATCTTTTATCATTCGGAGCCAGTTCATCTGGTCTTCATTGAACTTGAGGGTTCCGGCCTGTTTGCTGAATACCCAGTTCTGGAAGTTCCGGTTCACGGTCAGGTCGTAGGCTGTAAGAATTGGGTCGATCTCGGTAATTCTGCGGATAAGGGATACCAGGGCTGTAAGCTCGTTCTTTGGGGAGTTGCCGTTGACCTTTTCCAGTTGCTCGTAGGCCTGCCAGACCCTTGAGGGTGCGAGGTGGGGTTTTTCCAGCTTTAGTTTTTCCAGCACTTCCTTGATCATCTTGAAGGTCACATCCCTGCGCTGGTAAGGCTGGTTGTAGAAGATGCTGAGGGCTGTGATCTCGTCCTTGTTGGCTTCCATATAGGCTTTGAAGTCATTGATTAGCTCATCTGCTTTTACAACGGCGTCCTTGTCCCACTCGGCCCTGAGGACTGTATCGAGATTCACCGTATCGATGATCTGATCATGCACCCTGCGTACGTTCTCGATATACTCATTAAGCTCTCCTGAAAAGGTCGATCTGGCAACATCGATCAACTCCTGTTGTGCCTGCTCCTTCACCTCCTGTTCAGGCATCTGGGGTTGCTGCTGCTTTATACCGGCAGCTCTGGCATCGATTATGTCAGGATTGTAGGCACTGAACAGGTCCCTTATAGCTGCACTGATATCCTTTCCTTTGGCCTTTTCAGCAAAGGTCGCCCTCTCATCATCGGTGATCTGTTTGTTCAGTCTTGCCAACCTGCTTGCCAGTGAGATATAAAGGTCCTCATCCTGAGCGCCAAACGTTACCGCTTCCAGCAGGGCTTTCAGGGAGATCCCTTTTTTGCGCTCCAGCGGTCTGCTGTCGGTCTTGAGGTTCTTTGTAACGCCCACGGCATCCACGATCACAAAATGCGTCTTGGCCGAAACGGTCGAGGGTGTCACCTTCTTAAGGTCATCGAACCCCATTGTCCGCGTACCTCTGCCCTTCATCTGCTCGAAATAGTTCCGGCTTTTCACATCTCTCATGAACAATAAGCATTCCAGCGGCTTAACATCCGTACCGGTAGCGATCATATCCACCGTCACAGCAATTCTTGGATTGTAATCATTACGGAACTGCGACAGCACCGATTTAGGATCTTCCTCGACCTTGTAGGTCACCTTCTTGCAAAAAGCATTACCTTCCCCGAACTCTTCCCGCACGGTCTGTATAATATCATCCGCATGGCTGTCGGTCTTGGCAAATATCAGCGTCTTTGGAACCTCATCCCTTCCCGGGAATATCTCAGGCAATCTATCCCTGAAGGTCCTGATCACATTACGTATCTGGCTCGGGTTGACAACATCCCTGTCAAGCTTTATTGCCAGCATACGTATAATCCTCATCAAGCTGTTCCCAGCGCTTCCTGCGGGTAAGTTTCTCCCGCCTGTCCACGAACTCCTTTGCCTTGATTAGAGAACCGTTCTTAGTTATCTCGGTCTCAATGGTGTACACATCATACCCGACATTCACGCCATCGGCCACCGCTTCCTCATGACCGTACTCGCTAACCACATTCTCATTGAAAAAACCAAAGGTACGCTTATCCGGGGTCGCTGTCAGGCCGATCAGGAATGCATCGAAATAATCAATGACCTGCTGCCACAGGTTGTAGATGGAACGGTGGCACTCATCAACCACAATAAAATCAAACTCCTCAATAGGAATGCTCGCATTATAGACAACCGGAAGCGGTTCCTTTTTCTGCCAGTCCTTCTCAGCAGGATTCTGAGTTTCGGCTTCATCGTCCAACTCCTCACCCTTAAGGATGGAATACAGACGCTGGATGGTGGAGATACACACCTGACTGTCCGAAGAGATATAATTGGAACGTAAACGCTGCACATTGTACAGCTCAGTGAATTTACGATTATCGTCATTTGGCATATAGGCCATGAATTCCTGCTCTGCCTGCTCCCCCAGATTTCTGGTATCAACAAGGAACAGTATCTTTTTAGCATCCGCATATTTTAGCAAGCGGTAAATAAAAGTGACAGCAGTATAGGTTTTCCCGGAACCTGTCGCCATCTGTACCAAAGCCTTTGGGCGATTGTCCTTGAAGGACCTCTCCAGATTTTCAATTGCCATTATCTGGCAATCACGCAGACCCTCGGTCTTTAACTCTGGTAGAGAAAGTAACCTTTCCCTTAATGACATCTCCTTTTTAAGATAGGGAGCGAATGTCTCCGGCCGATGAAAAGAGAAAACTTGCCTTGACCGGGGTTTAGGATCACGCTGGTCAGTATATCTGGTCAGCTTTCCGGTACTCTCATAAATAAAAGGAAGCGGATCATTGTTCAGGTATTTCAGTTTGCTCGTAGCATATTCACCTGCCTGCTCTTCAACAACGGTCAGATGGTGACCTTCCTCATCCTTTTTAGCTTCAATGATACCAACAGGTCTTTTGTTAACAAAAAGCACATAATCAGCCGGTCCCACCTCGGTAGAATACTCCTTAACAGCAATGCCACGGGAAGTATTCCAATCAACCTCATTTTTTTTCAGAACTTTCCAGCCGGAATCAGTTAATTTTTTATCGATGCTATCCCTGGCTTTCTGTTCCGGATTCTGATTATCACTCATATATTTGTGCCCATTGAAGTTTTTAACTCTTATTTGTCTGGGATCAAGCTGTCAATGATGACATTAGCTCATTCTGGCAACAGTTCTATAGTCACAATTGATATAAAAATGATTTCTTTTAGATTTTCGAAAGGACCTATAAAAAAAGCTCATTCCTCATTTCCATCAACTTCCCCACTATCCCTAACCTTTGGAAGCCTGATATGAACAGTGGTCCCCTTATGGGGTTCGCTCTCGATCCAGATCTCACCGGAATGAGCATCAACGATCTTTTTACATATGTAGAGACCCAGGCCTGTCCCACCGTATTTTCGTCTTATGGACGAATCGATCTGGTAGAACTTCTTGAACAGGTTTGGGATCAACTCTTTGGGAATACCGATGCCAGTGTCACTGACAGTGAGGTGCAGGTCCTTTTCTTCATCAGATACTCCGAGGGTGATCATACCACCGGGAGGAGAGAACTTGATGGCGTTATCGACTATGTTGTTCAGCATATCGACCAGATGGGCTTCATCGGCTTCGATGGTTGGGATATCTGAAGGTATTTTCTTTTCGATATGGAGATCGTTCGCTTCAACGAGCATGATGGTATCCATAATGGTGTCGCTTATTATTTTTGCTATATGACACTCTTTGAATTTGTATTCAATTATCTCTGCCTGTGCCTGGCTTATATATAGCAAGGAATTTACCAGACGCCTGAGTCTGTCTGCATTGCGAAGCACGGCTTCAAGTGATGCTTTTTGTGGGCTGTTGATATCACCCAGGGACTCATCATACACATTCTGAGTATAGCCTTTAATACTGGTAAGCGGTGTCCTTAGCTCATGGCTGACATTTGAGAGGAAAACATCCTTCATCTGGTCCAGTGATTTGAGCTCCTTATTAGCTTTTTCCAGATCATCCGAATAGATCTGTAGCGAATCAAGGATGTCATTCAGCCCAGAGGGTATCTTCCTGAAATCCACTCCCACATCCGTCTCAGCTCTCCTGTTCAGATCACCTTTCAGGGCAGAATTCGAGATGTCTTCAAAATTGGAAACGATCTCATTTATCGGACGGGTTATGGACATAGCAACGAGATAGGCTGCACCTGCCATGAAAATAAGTGCAAGCGATGAGATGAGTATAAGTTCATTCCGCAGGGCTGTGACATCTGAGAGCATGTCCTCTTTCGGGATCACCAGAATAAAAGAATAATTACCTGTATGTACCGGCTCATAGAAGATGATCACATCCTCCCCTGTGGTCGGGTCAACTGTCTCTATATTGCCCCCCTGCCCGACAAGGATATCATCCGCCATGATCGCGATTTCAGGATCGTTGAAATCATAAAGGGTCTTCATCCCGATCCATTCTTTGTGCACAGGATGGGACAACAGTATACCGGTATTACTTGTAGTGAAAGCATAACCTGCCTCAAAGGCAGTAACATTGGAAACGATCTCATCAATATAGTTGAGCGATACATCAACACCACCAATACCAACGAACTCATCCTCCCTTATTATCGGGGATACGTAGCTCACAATAAGCTCTCCCTGATACAGATATGGCTCTGTCAGCACTTCCTGCTCAAGTTGTTTTGGCAATTGATAGTAATCGGAGGTTTCATAGTCAATAAGCGGTTCCACGAACATGGTACCACCGATCTTGTTCCAATAGGGTACAAGCCGACCTGTGGAATCATAACCCTCAGTGCCTGCATATTCAGCATCCTTTCCATCAAAGGCATTGGGTTCAAAACCCGTATAGGTACCGATCAGATTGGGATTATCGATGAGCACTTCCCTTAGAATATCATTGACCTCATCCCTGTCAGAGGAATTGTAAACGGTCAGCGTGTTTTCAATTGTCCTTGCAATGGCCATGTTCGACTGCATATCCGAATTGAACTGGTTTGCATAGTTGCTTGATTTCTCTATGGACTTCTTATATGCAAGCTCCTCATACTGGGATGTGCTAGTGGAAATAATGATAGCTGTAGTAGCAGCCATCACTAAAAGAACACTGAACCCTATGTACAGGATCAATTTCACTTTTAGAGGTACATCATCCATTTTCATGCCGGACACCTTACTGGAAGCACACAGAATTCACATCAATTAGATCAAATTATCGGAAGGCAGAAACTCAAAGGAAAGCACACAGCTCCATTATGTAACGGTTGCACTAACCTCAATCCCCATTATTACATTTGAATAACTATCGTATAAATGCCTACCTGTTGCAACTATTCAGCACCCCCATAAACGACATCATAGGATAGATCCATATGGGGTAAAACTTCCTCCGCATATCATTCCGATCATAAAAAATAGGTTGTTATTTAGAACTGGTCTTATGCCCTTAGTTTTTGTTGCAGTTCTGATAGGATCGGACAAAACTAAGAACACTTATATTTATTTTGAGTGACAAACTTATATTATAAATTGAATTTAGCGTTCTACATAGTCCAAAAATGAAGGGGGATATGAGTATGTCAAAAAAGGTGCTGATGTTGTTAGGAGTCTTTCTACTGCTTGCAGCAATCCCTAATGTTAGTTCTGAGGTCATTCCCCCCAACATTGGAGAACTCCTGGATGATTACTATGATGTTTCAGGAGAACCACAGCTATCGGGTTCTGTGATAGGGGACCTTGAATTTGAAAGCGGGGAAACTTCCAAGATATTCGTCCGGTTGCTGAATACCGGTCAGACAACTACCTTTGATACTGAAAATAGACCCTCAGGACCGAATGAGCTCATGGATGCCGGCACGGAACTTGATCTTGAATACGACATTACCACAGCAATAAATATCCATGGTACCCTGGAAAATCCTGACGAAGCGCCAATTAGGGTCTTCAGCACGCCTCAGAATGTAGAATATCTCAGGAGCGGGGAGATGGCACTCCCAATGGAATTCGGCATAGAGGTATTCAAGAATGCCCCCTCCGGAACATATGAGCTCACATTGGATCTGAACTATCAATACCAGAGTGATGTTAAGGTTGAGGGCTATCCGAACCAGATGATTGATTATTGGTATGTCACGAAGAACCAGACCCTGCCCATCCATATTGAAGTGAAACCCAAAGCTGACCTTATCGTTGAGAGTGTCAGGTCCCAGCTGATACCAGATCAAAAAAGCCTTCTTTACATCACATACAGGAACACAGGGGATGAGGTGGCTGAGGATGCCGTTGCCAGAATAACAGTGTCAGACCCATTCAGCACAACCGATGATCAGACATTTCTGGGCACCCTTGGACCCGGCGATTCATACCAGGCGCATTACAATATAGAAGTGGAAAGTGATACACTGGCCAAAACCTATGGGATCGACACTGAGGTAGCATACAAGGACGTGAACGGCAATACCCGAACATCTGATGTGATGAAGGTATCGGCAACAGTGGAGAAAACGGATGACAGTATGATGTTGTCTGTATACCTGCTTGTCATTATAATAGTGGGTGCTGCTGGTACCTATCTCCACATTAAACGAAGGAAGGAAAATATTCGTTAAAACGTTCGTTTAAGGTTGTATTATATATGATCAGACGAAAAATACGTATGGGGTACGGTTATGAAACGATTATTGATACTTGCAATCCTTTTCTTGATGCTGTCTGTGGTTCAGGTACATGGCGAGACAATTCCTCCAAATAAATGGACATTCAATGACGATTATTTTACCGTCCACGGCAGTCCTGAAATGGTGGTGAACATCGTGGGCAACCCTGAATACGACAGGGGCGAAACCTCCGCTGTGCTCATACAGATCATGAACCAGGGCAAGATCCTTGGATTTGAATCTGAGAACGAGCCCGAGGATGCCAATGAGGTCGCATTATCGACCATAGAGCAGGAGATGGAATATGATGTCACTACGGCTGTCGGGGTGATAGTGTCCCTGTCGGCAAAGGATGCACCGCTGGATATAAAGACACCGGCACAAAGTGCAGGCAGCCTGTTTTCAGGTCAGGTATCCCAACCCCTACAGTTCGAGATGAAAGTATGGGAAGATGCAACCGCAGGCACTTACCCCCTGGAAGTAAACCTTTCATACCAGTTCCAGAAAGATGTACAGGTGGAAGGGAATGTGACCAGCAACCAGATCGACCGTAACATACTGTATCAGGAAGTGAAGGAAAGCCACAATGTTTTCCTCATCATCAGGGAACAGGCCGATTTTGAGGTAATTGAAGTGGGCAGCGAACTGCTGCCTGAAAGTTCTGGTATCCTCAGCATCAAATTCAAGAATACAGGCGAGGAGACAGCTTCCAGAGCTACTGCCAGGTTGAGGCTCTCAGATCCCTTAAGCAGTACAGATCATACGGCTTTCCTGGGAGATATGGAACCAGGTGATGAGGTTCAGGCCATGTTCAATATCGACGTGGACCCGGATGCCACTGCCAAAACATATTCCATCAAAGCCGAGATCGAATACGAAGATCATGAGGGGAAAACAAAAATTTCAGATACTATCTATGTGCCCGCCCAGGTTGGGGAGACTGAAGACAAGGGTGCAATATACCAGAACCCATTCCTGCTGGGGGGAATTTTGCTTATACTGACAGCCTTGGTATATGTTTATATGAAACGGCGGGGATCGCGATGATCGATGATGCCATCATCACCGTGAAAGAGCTGAGCAAAAGATATGATGGATTTGCGGCTGTGGAAGATGTTTCTTTTGATATCAAAAGAGGTGAGATCTTTGGCCTGCTGGGTCCCAATGGTGCAGGAAAGTCCACCATCATCTCTATACTGTGCTGCCTGCTGGAACCAACTGCTGGCAGAGTGACCATCGACGGGTTCGATGTGGAAAAAAATTCCAATGAGATTAAGAAGATAATTGGGATCGTGCCCCAGGAGATCAGCCTGTATTATACATTAACAGCCAGGGAGAACCTTACATTTTATGCAAAAATATACGGGCTGTCCGGGAAGACAATGAAGGACAGGATAGAAGCATTGCTGGACATGGTGGGTCTTACAGATAGGGCGGACGACAAGCTGGAAGGTTATTCAGGGGGCATGAAACGCAGGATAAACATTGCTGTTGCACTGCTCCACAATCCCAGGATACTGTTTCTGGATGAACCATCCACAGGTGTTGACCCCCAGAGTCGTAAGAGAATATATGATACCATCCAGGACCTTAACCGGCAGGGTATGACCGTACTGTTAACCACACACCAGATGGAAGATGCAGAGAAATTGTGTCATCGTATTGCCATAGTGGATAAGGGAAAACTCATTGCCCTGGATACTTTGAACGGGCTGCTGAAAATGGTAGGTGAAACTGACATTATCCAGGTGAAAGCAAAAGATATCCCGACAGAGGCCTTAGACGTCATTCAGCGGATCGATAACGTTCAAAAAGTGTCTGTGGATGACGAAAGCATGACCATCGAGCTGGTGCAGGGTAGGGAATTAATGGCACGCATAATCGAAACACTGACAGCTTCAGGGACAAAGGTAGAGTCCATCCAGATAAAAGAACCCGATCTGGAAACCCTGTTCCTCCACCTGACAGGCACAAAGTTGAGGAGGTAAGATATGAAGTTCCACATCATTGCTGCTAAGGACCTGAAGATCCTTATTCGGGACCGCAATGCCCTTATTTTGATGTTCATTTTACCCATGGTCATAATATCAGTGGCAGGGCTGGCATTGGGTGGTTCATTCAGCCAGGACATCGGTATCGATGTACTGATAGTGGATCTGGACAATGGCGAGATCTCAAAGGGATTTGTGGAGTTTCTGGAAGATATCGATATACTGGATGTGGATATGGAATCCAATGAGTTTGCAGCCAGGGAAAGGGTAAGGAACCAGGAATACGGGAGATTGATAATAATTCCACATGGGTTTACAGAAACCGTGAGGAAAGGACAGGATAGCAAAATTTTGATTATCACCGATCCAACCGAAGAGGACCAGAATACAGTTGTCGAGAAGATCGTGGAAGGTTATGCCAGCAGGATATCTACCAACGTTGTGGCGGTCAAGACCGTTGCTGCCTATGGAGTTCCGGTATATAGTGAAGAGCAGATCGATCAGGTCGTGGATGTGGCAGAACAGTTCACACAACCACCTCCAGTGCAGGTGGTCACAGAGAGTACCTCCTCCCGACTGGAAGAATTTACACCATTTACACAGTATGTACCCGGATTTGCGGTCATGTTCCTTCTGTTCACGACCATTGGTGTGGGAGCAGTCAGTCTTTTAAAGGAACGGGAATCCGGGACATTGAGAAGGTTGGTCACTGCCCCCATCAGCAAACCCGAGATCATCGGAGGAAAGATCGCCAGTACATTTTTCAGGGGATTCGTGCAGCTCACTGTCCTGATGGCATTTGGACATGTGGCCTTCGGCCTGGACCTGGGTAGTAGCATGGTGGCATTAATAGTATTGATCTCTGCCATCACACTGGCCAGCACAGGACTCGGTCTGCTGGTGGCAGTACTTGTGACAACCAAGGATCAGGCGGATTCGGTATCGAATATGATCGTATTGATAATGTCTGCAATTGGCGGTTCCTGGTGGCCATTGTTCATTGAGCCCCAGTTCATGCAGGATCTGGCTCGCCTTACCATCACGGCCTGGGCAATGGAGGGCTTTTATGATCTTTTTTATTTTGACTTGGGACTTGCCGGGATTTTGAAAGAAGTAGGGGTACTGCTGCTTATGGCGATTCTCTTTTTTGGGGTGGCTATTTCCAGGTTCAGGTTTGAATAAACCACTTGACCGATTTTGCCTAATTAACTAACTATATGGCACAGCGCATTTCTGTTATCAAAACACATTTATATTACCAAATCGATTTTATAAAGCACAAAATAGTAGCATCCCAATTATGACTAATTGATCTTGAGCTACCCTGACTTTTCGGATACTTGAACATGACCTGCAAAGCAAATACCCGATTGATATTATTCATAGCAATTGTCCTGATACTCTTATTTTCAATGACAGCCCCAGTTAATGCAAGAGAAGTGAAAGTTGCATTATATCAGTATGAACCAATGATATTCACTGATGAGAATGGTAATGCTGCCGGAATAACTGTTGATCTTATCAATGACATGGCCAAGCAGAATGACTGGGAGCTCGAATACGTAGAGTGTACATGGGCACAAGCACTTGAATTCCTTGAAAATGGTGAGGTAGATATTGTCACCAATATTGCATATACTGAAGAAAGGGATGCAGTATTCAATTTTACAACAGAACCCGCACATGTCTACTGGAGTCAGGTCTATGTAACTCCAGAGCTCGAAGTAAATTCCATACTTGATCTTTCAGGCAAAACGATAGTAGGAAATGAAGATGACTTTAGCTTAAATAGTCTCAAGGAACAGATGGAAAAATATAGGGTGCAAGCTAATTATATTGAAGTCGATGAGACCATAACTATCCTGGAATATATCGAGAGTGGTAAAGCAGATGCAGGAGTAATTCCCTACACTTTTGGCAATTATTACAGTAACAACTATGATGTGAAAGTAACCCCGATAGAAACAGAACCCTTTGGACAGTATTTTGCAGTTGCGGATGGTACCAATATCGACCTGCTCAATGATATGAATTCATATATTGCATTGACAAGAACACTTCCACAGGAACTACCTCAACAAGAGGAAGATATATTTAAAGACCTCCTGCCATATTTGATCACCGGAGGAGGAGCACTCTCTTTTTTGGTTATAGTAAATTTCGTACTTCAGGTTAAGGTCAAAAGAAGAACAGATGAGCTTACGGCAAAGAACTTGCTTCTTGAAGACCATATTGAGGAGAAGAAGAGAAGCGATGAGAAATATTCCACCCTTGTTGAAAAAGGGAATGATGGTATTATTATTGCCCAGGAATATCTGCTCAAATTCGTAAATCCGATGTTTGCCGAGATAATAGGTTATACTAATGATGAATTAATGGAAAAACCGTTCTTTGATTATGTTTCTGATGAGTACAGGGATCTGGTGAAAGGAAGATGTGAAACACGCCTATCAAATGATCCGGATGTGCCTGCGAGATATGAGCTTGATCTTCTTGCAAAGGATGGTCGGAAGGTTTCAGTGGAAGTGAACGCATCTGTTATTGATTATGAAGGAAAACCTGCAATAATGTCGATATTCAGAGATATCACTGAGAGAAAGAAAGCTGAATATATCCTTCAGGAAAAGATCAAGGCAGAGACCATGAACCTTGAGAAGAGTAAGTTCCTTGCCAATATGAGCCATGAATTAAGAACGCCTCTTAACGCTGTCATTGGATTTTCTGAAATGTTACTGCTGGGAACTTTCGGAACGCTCAATGATAAACAAACAAAATATGCGAACAATATTAATTCAAGCGGAAAACACTTGCTGGATGTTATCAACGATATTCTTGACCTTTCAAAGATCGAAGCTGGAAGGATGGTATTACATCCCAAAGAATTCGACGTATCTTCTATGATAGAGGAAGTGAACATGTTGGTCGCCCCTATAGCCGAAAAAAAGAGTATCAATATAGCTACTGATATTGCAGACAATAGCATTGTTGTTGAGGCTGACAAGACCAAATTCAAGCAGATACTGTACAATCTGCTGAGCAATTCACTAAAGTTCACGCCTGATAATGGAACCATCGTCGTGTCTGCGAATGTAAAGGACGAACTGCTCTATGTTAGTGTAAAAGATTCGGGAATGGGAATTGCCAAAGAAGATATTGGAGCTATCTTTAGTCCGTTTAGGCAACTCGAAGAAATGAGTTCAAAAGTACAGCAGGGAACAGGGCTTGGTCTCACACTTGTGAAACGTTTTGTGGAAATGCATGGCGGCGAGATCTGGGTTGATAGTGAAGTTGGAAAAGGAAGTACCTTTACGTTCACAATTCCCCTCCTAATAACATCTCTCATGCATTAATTGATATTGACCTTCGTTGGATTTTCGGATACTTGAACATGAACTACAAAGCAAATACCCGATGGATATTATTCATAGCAATTGTCTTGATACTCTTATTTTCAATGACAGCCCCAGTTAATGCAAGAGAAGTGAAAGTTGCATTGTATCAGTATGAACCAATGATATTCACTGATGAGAATGGTAATGCTGCTGGAATAACTGTTGATCTTATCAATGACATAGGTGAACAGAATGACTGGGAGATCGAATACGTAGAGTGCACATGGGCAGAAGCACTTGAATTCCTTGAAAACGGTGAGGTCGATATTGTAACTAATATTGTGTACACTGAAGAAAGAGATGCGGTATTTAATTTTACAACAGAACCTGTATATGTCTACTGGAGTCAGGTCTATGTAACTCCAGAGCTCGAAGTAGATTCCATACTTGACCTTTCAGGCAAAACGATCGTAGGAAATAAAGATGACTTTGGTTTTGATCGTTTCAAAGAGAATATGGAAAAATATAGGGTACACGCTAACTATATTGAAGTCGTTGAGTATAGAACGATCCTAGAATATATCGATAGCGGTAAAGCAGATGCAGGAGTAATTGACTACACTTTTGGTAATTATTACATTAGCAGTTATGATGTGAAAGTAACCCCGATACAAACAGAACCCTTTGGACAATATTTTGCAGTTGCGGATGGCACCAATATCGACTTGCTCAACGATATGAATTCATATATAGCAGTGACAAGAACACTTCCACAGGAACTACCTCAGCAAAAGGAAGATATATTTAAAGATCTCCTCCCATATTTGGCCATCGGAGTAGGGGTGCTCTCCCTTCTGGTCATACTAAATTTAGTACTTCGGGGTCAGGTCAAAAGAAAAACAGATGAACTAATGGCTAAGAACCTGCTTCTTGAAGACTATATTGAAGAGAAGAAGATGAACGATGAGAAATATACCACCATTGTTGAAAAAGGAAATGATGGTATTATTATTATTCAGGATTATCTGCTCAAGTTCGTAAATCCAACGTTTGGTGAGATTACTGGCTACACAAAAGAGGAAGCAATAGGAGTTCCACTTTTGGATTTTATCTCTGAAGATTACAAGGAATTGGTACTGGATAGATATGAAAGGAGAATAAAAAACGATCAGACTATTCCACACAAATATGAATTAGATATTATATCGAAGGATGGCAAGAAGATCCCGGTTGAGATAAGTGCCTCTTATATTGAATATGATGGGAAGCCTGCGGATATGGCTATCATAAGAGACATCACTGAGAGAAAGAAGGCTGAACATGTCCTTCAGGAAAAGATCAAGGCAGAGACCATGAACCTTGAGAAGAGTAAGTTCCTTGCCAATATGAGCCATGAATTAAGAACGCCTCTTAACGCTGTCATTGGATTTTCTGAAATGTTACTGCTGGGAACTTTCGGAACGCTCAATGATAAACAAACAAAATATGCGAACAATATTAATTCAAGCGGAAAACACTTGCTGGATGTTATCAACGATATTCTTGACCTTTCAAAGATCGAAGCTGGAAGGATGGTACTACATCCCAAAGAATTCGATGTATCTTCTATGATAGAGGAAGTGAACAAACTGCTCGCATCCATAGCAGAAAAAAAGAGGATAGATATATCTACCGATATTGCAGACAATAGCATTGTTGTTGAAGCTGACAAGACCAAATTCAAGCAGATACTATACAATCTGCTGAGCAATTCACTAAAGTTCACGCCTGATAACGGAACTATCATCGTGTCTGCGAATGTAAAGGACGAAATGCTCTATGTTAGTGTAAAAGATTCAGGAATGGGAATTGCCAAAGAAGATATCGGAGCTATTTTTAGTCCGTTCAGGCAACTCGAAGAAATGAGTTCAAAGGTACAGCAGGGAACAGGGCTTGGCCTTACACTCGTGAAAAGTTTTGTAGAAGTAC
>JAIORJ010000209.1 GCA_021108185.1 Methanococcoides sp.
AATTTATACTAATAAGCTTGCTCATTCTGGGAATGAGTTGTGGGGTGGCGATGGCTGCTGCTCCTGTATTAACTGGTGCTGGTGTATCACCAAATGGTGGAGATACAACTGATACATTTGTTTTTCAGGTGACGTTTACTGATACTGACAATGACACAGCCAGTTATGTAAAGGTCACTCTGGATGGCACAGACTATGCAATGGTCGAGGATGATCCACTTGTTGTCAATACAACTCTTGGTAAATTGTATAATACTGCTTCAATTGGTCCATTTAGTGCAGGAAATCTGGAATACAACTTCTCGACTTCTGCAAATGGTGAAGATACTTTGAATGTACTGCCTGACATATTAATTGTCACAGAAATACCTTTGGCTATTACGAATCAAAGTTCTCCTCAGGATCCATCAAGTGAGCAGGGTGCTTCACAGGAATTCACTATAACTACAAACAGAATTGCTACTGTGGACTGGTTAATTGATGGAGTTGTCTTTGAAACTGATTCTAATGTCGATTCTGCTTCTTATAGCAATAGTTCTACTCCCGTAGGTGACGATTACAATGTAACTGCAATAGCGACCAATGGAAGCGAATCTGTATCATACAAATGGGATTGGACTGTTACAGCTACACTTGCGCCGGAGATAAGTAATCCAACTCCATCAAGCCCTGTAAGTACGACTACCGGAAGTTCACAGGATTTTTCCGTAGATGTAGATCAGGATGTGACTGTTGTTTGGACGATTGATGATACAGAGTTCCAGAATAATTCAGTTAGTGCTTCCTCTACATCTACTTACACTAATACATCAGCAGAAGTCGGTAGTTTCACTGTCAAAGCATTCATTTTTAATGCATATGGCAATGATACAGAAACGTGGACCTGGAATGTAGCAAATGAAAGTCTTAGTATCACTGATTCAAATCCTTCCAGTGACCCTGAATCCCTTGTGAACGTTCTTCAGATGTTCGATGCAACTACAAATCAGGATGCTACTTTTAGATGGTATCTCAATGATGATCTGAAACAGACTGATTCAAGTGTATCATTCTCGAATTACAATATTACTCCTACTTCTACTGGAACTTATGATGTTCGTGTTAACGTATCCAATGTAAATGGTGATGTTTCTGAAGAATGGACATGGGAGGTCCATCCAGTAACATTTTTCTCAGGTGACCGTATCTGGGATGTAAATGCCGGACAGTCCCTTGATTATACCTGGGATGCACTGAGTTATTCTGGTTTCTTCTATGACCTCGAATCAGGTCTTGGTTCAGAAACGATGACCATTCATCTTGATGACGACGATGACAGGAACATCGGAGATGGTGATCTTGAATATGAGACCAGTCCTGTAGTAACTGATTTTGAGCACAACGATTGGGGTTCATACCAAGTTATCGGTTTCATGGCAGAGAAGTACTTTGCAGGATATACTTCTGATTCAGACATTTCAGATGGTTCAATAAGCCTGATGTCCAAAGGTCACCTTGCAAAGGTGCTCATAGATAGTGATGATAAGCAGTCCGTCTATGGCGGTGCAGGTCTTGTACTCGAAGATGGCTATGTGCTTAACATTGTAGAACTTGATCTGAATGGTGACCGGGTTTTCGTTTCTCTCTCCAAGGACGGGGATGAGGTGGATGAATTGGTAGTTTCCTCCGGCAATCCATATGTCTATGAAAAGGATCTTGGGGACGTTGATGATGTACCTATCATAGCAGTGAACTTCGCTGAGATATTCAGTGGAACTGAGACTAGTGCTGTTTTCATTGAAGGTGTCTTCCAGATCTCCGATGAATATGAGGACATCAACAGAGGAGATGAATATGGTGCAATGGAAGTCAAAACCATAAGTTCTGACAAGATCAAGATGGAGAATCAGGACACTATCAGTCTTGACAAAGGCGATATTGCTGATATTATGGGCAAGCTCAAATTCATTGTTGCAGACGACAATGACCTCAGATTTGCACCATTTGTTGATATGTCCGAGCCGGGAACATATGAACTCAGGGGTACAATTGCTGAAAATGAAGGTCTCACATGGACTCCTCTTAATTTCGAAGGATTCTATTACAACATCGATGAAGGCATTGGTACTGAAACCCTTAACCTAACATTAACTGACAGAACGATCGATGATGGTGATCTTCTGTATACTACCACTCCTTCAGCTGTCAGCTTTGAACATTCTGACTGGGGTAAGTACAATGTTATCGGTTTCATGGCAGAGAAGTTCTTTGCAGGATATCCAGATAACCAGTTCACTGATGATGTAAGCATGCTTTCTGAGGGTCAGCTTTCAAAGGTACTGATAGATGACGATGACAAAAGGTCCATTTTTGGTGGTTCATCGATCATCCTTGAAGAAGGATATTCACTGGATGTCGTTGAAGTGAACACAGATGGTGACAAGGTGTTCCTCGAGCTTAGCAAAGACGGTGACAGTCTTGATACTACTGTGATCACTGCAGGTCAGCCATACGTCTATGAAACAGATCTTGGGGATGCTGAAGATGTGCCTATAATCGTCGTAAACTTTGATGAGATCTTCAGTGGACGGGAATCAACTGCTGTCTTCGTAGAAGGTATCTTCCAGATCTCTGATGAATATGATGAGATAAACACTGGTGATAACTATGGTGAGATGGAAGTGAAAACTATCAGTTCCTCAAAGATCGAAATGAGGAACGAAGATTCCATTTCACTTTCAAGAGGGGATGAGATCGACATCATGGGCGAGATAAAGTTCAAGGTCGCAGATACCAGCTCTGATGTGCGCTATTATCCATTCGTTGAGATAAGCACCGCACCTGCTGATTCACTTGATGTGGAGGTCGAACCTGAAATTGTCAGCGAAGGTGATGAGATAACTGTGACCGTGACCTCACGTGGTTCCCTTGTCAACGGTGTGACCGTGAAGTCGGGAAATATTGTGCTTGGAACCACTGATGATGAAGGTGAGGTCGACTATACTTTCCATGCAGATGGGGACTATACCATCACTGCTGAAAAGGATGGTTATACTAACGGCGAAGCATCCCTTGAAGTGATCTCTCCGGATGATGAATCGAGGAAGATGAGCATTGAAGTCTTACCTGAAGTGATCTATGAGGGCAATCTTGTAACTTTCACAGTTGTCAAATCCATTGGCGGAGATCCTCTTGAAGATGTGGATGTTGTCATTGACGGAAAATCCATTGGTGAGACTGACAGTGACGGTGTTGTGACAGATGTCCTAAATGAGATCGGTGTGCACAAGATAACTGCCGAGAAGGAAGGTTTCCTTGGTGCAGAACTTAATCTCGATGTCAAGGAGCTTGAAGCAAAGTTCGAGTTCAGCAACCTTGTGGTTACTCCCCTTGAGGTCAAGACCGGAAAGGATGTGAAGGTCAAGTTGGATTCTGTCAACAATGGCAAAGCAGCAGGTTCTTACACCGTAGAGCTCCTTGTCAATGACAATACTACAGCTACACAGGAGATCTCACTCGGTGTTGGCGAATCCGCTCCGGTGGAGTTCGAGTACACTGCCGGTGAACCGGGAACCTATCTTGTGAAAGTAGGTGGCATGACCGCAACAGTTGAAGTGGTCAAGGGTACAAGCACAGTTACCTACCTGCTTGGTGGTGCAGCAATTGCAGCTCTTGGAGGGGCAGTCTATCTGTTTACTGCAGGCGGCTGGACCGTATCAACAGCAGGTGCAAAAGCAGGTGAAGCAGCAGCAGTACTTTCTGAGAAGCTATCCAGTCTGCTTTCAAAGGGCAAGTAAGGATACATATATGATGTTGCCGGCAAAGGTGTCGGCATCATCTCTTTTTTTATTTCAGATCCTATCTGTTTTCATTTAGCGATAAGCAAAGCTGATCGCATAGTTTTCAATCTATTAAAAAAAAGTAGAAATTTAAGGTTCTTTACTCTATCTTGCGTGCAACAGCCTCGATAGCCACGATAACACTGTTCTTCGGCATTATTGTCGCAACAGGGATGCGGATGATCTTTTCTATTGTGGGGCTGACTATGGGCGCACATACAAGGGCTTTCGCTCCTTCCCTTTCAGCACGGACAGCGGCGATGATAGCCTCTTCCATTGTGGTGGCAGAATATTCTCTTATGGTGCAGAGTGTCCCACCTATTTTCCTCTTTGTCTCACTGATATTATCCAAAACAGGACGTGCAGCGATAACCGCAATGAAATCTCCCTTGTCGGAACCTTCGATGGTCCTGATGGTCTTAACTATCTGGCGAAGTGTTCTCATGTTCGGTTCCCTGTTTCCTGACATGAGCTTATAAAGTGTACTTGGTGGAATGTTCGCATACTCCGAGAACTCAATAGCTGTAAGTTCAAGGTCTTCCTTGATGACTTTCAACAATGTGTGCTGAAATGCTTCATCCGACTCAAAAGCCGCATCTATCACTTTATTTGCAACGCTTATACTCACTCCTCCAATAAAATATATTAACTCTTTTAGGATATATTAAGCTTTGTATTACTACTTTTAGGAAATAATGTCGGTTGATACGACAATCTATAAATAGGGTATTCCGATGAAATAGCATGATAGTAACATATTTATCAATGGAGGGATCGATCTGAAAAAAATCACAGCAATTACATTCATATCTGTCATGCTGGTTGCAGCAGTATTCCTGTCAGGATGTACTTCCGCACCAGATGATGGAAATTTGACCGAAATAAACATTGGCTATCAGCCAAGCACACACCAGATATCATACATGACGGCCTTTGAGAATGGCTGGTGGGCTGAGGACCTTGCACCATTTGGTATCACAGCCGTAAATGAGTTCGAGTTCCCTACAGGTACTCCTGAGATGCATTCAATGCTTGCAGGAAACATCGATGTTGCATACGTTGGAGCAGCACCTGTTATTTCCGCACTCAGTACCGGACTTGACGCAAAGATCGTCGCAGCAGTGAACACCCAGGGTTCCGACCTTGTACTTCGAAATGAGTTCAAGTATGAGAGTCCAGCAGACCTTAAAGGTTTAAAGATAGCAACTTTCCCACCGGGAACTATACAGGATACCATCTTCAAGGACTGGTTGATCGAGAACGGTCTTGAGCCTGGCACAGATGTCGAAGTTATCGGAATGGGTCCTGGGGACGCAAGCGCTGCTATTGCAGCAGGTCAGGTAGACGGTGTATTCCTGCCACACCCAGCACCAACTTTCATTGAATCGGAAGGTGGCGCTCGTTCAGTTGTCGCATCCGGGGAAATACTTGCAGACCATGCATGTTGTGTGCTTGTGGTCAGTGGTGACCTTATCAGGAACAACCCTGAACTGGTAGAACAGATCGTAAAGACCCACATCAAGGCTACAGAGTATGACAATATCAACATCGAGGAAGCAGCAAACACATTTGCTAACAAGCAGGGTGTTGACAATGCAACTGTCCTTCAGTCCCTTGAAGACTGGGATGGTGTCTGGTCAGCTGACCCACGTCCGCTTGTAGAGTCCACAGTGGAATACGCAAACTTCCAGTATGAGCTTGGTTATATCGACAGCCAGCTCACAGAAGAGGACATCTTTGACGTGAGCTTCTACGAGAAGGTCTCTGAAGAGTAAACAGCAACATACATTAATGAACAGAACATTTAACCGCCGGAATTGAGGGCTCTGTCCCTCGATCATCGAAGGAGGTATCATGAGTAAAGTCGGCACAAAAGAACCACGTGAAAGAGGGATTGAAATATTATCTGTCACGGTAGCCATTATCATATGGCAACTGATAGCAGACCTCGTGGTGAACAATAAGTTTATACTGCCAAGCTTTACTGATGTTCTGTTCGCTTTTATCAAGATCATTGAGGGGGGTATCCTCTTCACTGATCTTACAATAAGTCTGCTTCACTTTGGAATTGGAATTCTTTCTGCACTTTTAATAGGTATACCCATAGGGATGGCCATGGGCTGGTTCAAGACTGTGAATCGTGCATTGGACCCTCTGATCGAGATAATTCGTCCTATTCCACCACTTGCATGGATCCCCTTTGCCATAGTCTGGTTCGGTCTGACCCACACTTCCGCAGGGTTCGTGGTCTTTATTGGTGCGGTCTTCCCTGTTATCATCAACACATTCGATGGCTTCAAAAGCGTTCCGAAGGTCTATGTGGAAGCTGCCAAAGTGCTGGGTTGCATGAGCAGTGGGGCCCTTATACGCCACGTTGCATTACCGTCTGCCCTGCCTTCCATTGCTTCAGGCATCCGTATTTCAATGGGTGTGGGCTGGATGTGTCTGGTCGCAGCGGAGATGTTCGGCGTAAGTACGAACGGGCTTGGTTACAAGATCTGGTGGCACTACTATCTGCACCAGATGGATTTCGTTCTTGTTTATATGCTGATACTTGGCTTCCTCGGTCTTTTCATTGACAGGGTGTTCAGGTGGTATGTTAATGGACAGCTTCTTAAATGGCGTGCAGGAGTTGTGGTATAATGGGTGAAGTTAAAGTCTCCGGTGTCTCGGTGGCGTTTGAGAAAGAGGATGGTGAATCCACTCTTGCACTTGATAATGTTGACCTTGACATAAAGGACAAGGAATTTGTCTGTTTCATAGGTCCTTCGGGCTGTGGGAAAACAACACTTCTGAGGACCATCGCAGGACTTGAAATGCCGGATGTGGGGCAGATAACACTTGACGGAGAGGACATAACCATTCCTGATTCTACAAGAGGTATGGTATTTCAGGAGTATTCTCTTTTCCCCTGGAGGACTGTCATCCAGAACATTACCTTTGGTCCTCAAATGAAGGGTATCCCCAAGAACAAGGTACTCGAAGTAGCTGAAAAATACTTAAAGCTCGTAGGCCTTGAACAGTTCCGTGAAAGCTATCCGTATGAACTTTCCGGTGGAATGCGACAGAGGGTGGCCATTGCTCGAGCTCTTGCGAACGAACCCAAGGTCCTTTTAATGGACGAACCGTTCGGGGCTCTGGATGCACAGACAAGGAACACCTTGCAAAAAGAGCTGCTTCAGGTTTGGGCAACGGACCAGATAACCATAATTTTCGTAACCCATAGTGTGGACGAGGCGGTTTTCCTTGCGGACAAGATCGTTGTGATGAGTGCAAGACCTGGCAGGATCAAGAAAGTCATAAACATTGATCTTCCAAGACCTCGGGAAAGGACAAGTTCCGAGGCAAATGAGTTACGTAACCAGCTTTTGAAAATGCTGGCAGAAGAGCGGCGTAACTAACTTTAAAAAATGTATTACATCTCGGAACGAACAATAAGCTTTGTTCCGGATTCTATTTCTTTTATATCGACCTTTCCTATAAGCTCTAAAGCAGTAGCAGCTTTAACGAACTTTACCTGACAGCCTGGTCTGATGGACATTTCATTTCCACATATTGCCGATCCTCCAACCTTTACGTTGTCAAGCATTGTAAGATCATTTGCAATCTCAATGTTCCCGCTTATCTCACAACGTGTGCTTATGAGGGCATCATTTGCTTTGATATTACCTTTAACCAATGATTCTTTTCCAAGCTGTAGGGATCCACTTACTTCCAGATCTTTCCAGAAGTTCGCACCAGACCCTACGATCATGTTGCCATCTATCTTGATGCTATTTTCAAAGAAGGCTTTCCTACGGATAATGTAAGTATTTGTATCTGCATGGTATCTGATAAATTTTTCATCCATCTATTCCACATCCGTGATCTTGAAAGGGTGATAGCTCTATCTCATGGGATATGCTCTATCAGTGCTTTACTTACTGTCTTTTTCTTTATATATTCTATTGTTTTCTATCAGCATTTATTTCAGTATGCTTTAAACAGAACTTCCTCCAGTTCTCTCTTTGGAACATGATGGCATCCGTTCTCATCACGCCAGTATCTAATATCATGTTCCTTTCCGGTTTCTTCGAGAATGATCTCTTCTGCTGGAATGCCCATTGCCAGTACCAGCATGATCTCGAGTTCGGGAGGGACATCAAGTTCTTTTCTCAGCACTTCCCTGTTAACAGAACCAATGACACAGCTTCCAATACCTTTCTCCATGGCTGCAAGACGAATGTTCTGTAAAGCAATTCCTGCGTCATATCTTGCATCGGCTCTTATCCTCGTATCATCGAGTATAATGATGTAAGCGGCTGGTCTCTCTCCTTCAGCAGGTCCTTTCCATTCGTGAAGATAACCTGCCCATCCAAGCTGTTCGAATATCATTGCGTTTGTTCTCAGATCGGATGAAATTATATATTTCAGTGGCTGGCTGTTGGTGGCTGAAGCCGAGATCCTTGCAATATTGACAAGTTCTGTTAACATTTCTTTTGAAATAGCATCGGTCTGTTTAAATCTTCTATAACATCTGGTCCTGAGAACAAGTTCACTTATCATTTGTTCACCTCATATTGTCATTTGGTTGAGTGATCTGAATAGTGCTATTAGTTAAAACACTAGATACATTTACTATAGACTTTAAAATCTATTTTTAGGTCTCTTGAGGTATTTTAAATTGTTATCCTATGTCCTAATATATTATGTGAATAATATTACATATATTACATCTAAATTTTGATCTACTACATGTAGGTTTAAATTTTGATATTATATGTGGTTAACTATGTTCTCTAACAGTAATTAATATTGGATGGATCATTGGTGACAAGAAATCTTATATTATTTCATGTAAATGCAGATGGAGCCATATTAAGCTACAACTCTTCTGAAGACGTGCAATTACTCGTAGAGCCTGAACATTTCATGGGCAAGAACCTGGCTGATATTTTACCTTCAGACGTTTCCGAGAAATCAAAAAGCTGCATCAAAGACGTTATGATCACAGGCGATATGCGCGATATGCAATATCAACTTCAGTTAGGGGGAGAATTGCATGATCTTGAAGCTACATTCGTTCCTGAAAGCAAAGACCGTCTTATAGTGATCATAAAGGATGTGACAGAGCAACTGGCAACTCATAATAAGCTTGTTGAAAGTGAAAAAAAGTATCGTCTCCTTGCTGACAATACGATCGATGTCATATGGCAACTGGATATGTCTTTGTGTTTTACTTATGTCAATCGTTCAGTGCTCGATGTTACAGGATATTCAGTAGATGAAGTGATCGGTTCTAACCTTTCGATGTTCTTTACGCCGGAAGCATTTGAAATGGTCATTAGCCTTGTCAATAGTGAAAAGTGTAAAAAAGGCGAAGGTGTTGCCTTTGAAACGATTCTTATCCGCAAAGATGGTACTTTGCTTCCAATTGATATTACCGGCAAGATAGTTCTCAATGAAAACCAGCTTCCTGTCTGTATTCAGGGTAGAACAAGGGACATAAGTGCATATGTTGAAGCAAGGAATGCTTTGCTTGATAGGAACAATCGGTTCAGGTCCTTGTTCGAGAACTCAAACGATGCGATCTTCATTCACACTTTTGATGGTAATATTCTCGATGTGAACAACAAGGCATGTGAACTCATTGGTTATTCAAAGGATGTTTTCAAAACCAAAGATCTTCGGGTTATGCTTCCTGATAGTCTTGAATACGAAGCAAAAGAACATCTGGATGATGTTATTGAAAACGGTTCGTCCAGATTTGAATCTCGTTTCAAGAAAGCCGATGATAGCATTATTGATGTTGAGGTAAGCGTTTCAGTTATCGATGAAGATAAAAAGATCATGCAGGGAATTGTCCGCGATATCACTGAGCGAAAAAATGCAGAAAAAGATCTTCAGGAAAATGAAACGCGTTTTGAGACATTGGTTGCGAACATTCCGGGTGCAACATATCGTTGCAAATATGATGCGGATTATACCATGGAGTATATCAGCAAAGAAATAACTTCGATAAGTGATTATCCAGTATCGGACCTTATTGGGAATTCAGTCCGCATTTATGCCAGTCTCATCCATCCAGATGACGTTGAAATGGTGGCTAATGCCATAGATCGATCCCTTACAGAAGACCGTCCTTATTTTACGATCCTGTATCGTGTTCTTGATTCTAAGGGCAATGTTCACCATGTGTTCGAAAGAGGCAGGGGTATCTTTGAGAATGGTAAGTTGATGTTCTTTGATGGTATCATCTTTGATATAAGTGATCAGAAAGAGATGGACCAGAAAATTCGGCTTTTCAAGACCATCGTCGATGGAGCTGGATATGGTGTTTCCATTAAAGATGTCAATGGCAAGGTCATTTATGTGAATGAAAGTTTTGCACAGATGCATGGCTTTGATACTGATGAGCTTATGGGTTCTCATATTTCATTACTTCAGAGTGATCATGCGTTCTGTAAAGCTGAGTTCCAAAAAGCTTCAAAGGGTCATGATATGAATGAAGTTATCAGGGTCCGAAAAGATGGCAGTGAATTCCCGGCCCTCATGAATTATTTTGTGATCACGGATGATAACAACGAACCGGTATATATCTCGAATACTGTGATCGACATAACTGAACGTAAAAGATCAGAGGTCATCATGCATCAGGCAATGGAAGTGGCCGAAAATGCAAACCGGACTAAAAGTGAATTTCTTGCTAACATGAGCCATGAACTCAGAACGCCTCTTAATTCTGTCATCGGGTTTTCGGATGTGCTTTTAACTGAGACATTTGGTCAGTTGAACGATAAACAGACCAAGTACTTGAAGAACATTTCTTCCAGTGGAACTCATTTGCTCAATCTGATCCAGGACATCCTCGATATCTCCAAAATAGAGGCTGGTAAACTTGGGCTTACCTATGAGAAGTTCTCTGTCCCACCCACTATCAATGAAGTAGTGTTGTCGATGTCGGACTTTGCTAAGAGCAAACAGGTTTCTGTCACGGTTCACAATAATGGGGTTGACATGATCACTGCTGACAGGACAAAGTTCAAGCAGATACTGTACAACCTCCTGAATAACTCATTGAAATTTTCAACCAAAAATGGTTATGTGAGGATCCATACACAGATAATCGATGATATGCTGGAAATCTGTGTTCAGGATAATGGGGTTGGTATTCTGGAGGACAAGATGAGCCATCTGTTCGATCAATTCTATCAGGCGGATACTTCTCCTTCACGCCAGTATGGTGGAGCTGGTCTTGGTCTTTCACTTGTCAGACAGTTCGCTGATATGCATGGTGGGGATGTGCATGTGGAAAGTAAGGAGTCTGTTGGGACTACTGTCTATGTGCATATCCCAAAGTGATAAGTGAAAGTGCGGTTGCAGTAATATCCCCTTCATCCTTTCCCCATGAGCCATTGCTATTCTGTCTGGACATTAGCCATTTGAGCGATGTGTCAAGTTCTTCTTTCAAACCGGCAATGATCAATGCCTGTATTACCAGATTGCTGGTCGAGATGAATTTCCAACCACCGTCTTCAGCTCTCTCCGACAAGATCCATTTGGCACGTTCTTCTATAAAGTCATTGAAATGCTTTTCTTTTGTCAGATCTTCCTGCTTTACAAGAGTGGTGATGATAAGGGATGTAGTGCCCACATGTTCCCATTTTTCACCATAGTTCTCAACAAGCCACTTGCACCCTTTCATTTCAGGGATGCCCATGTCTGCAAGGGCTATTAGTGCATAGGTTGTGTCATAAACATCGTTCTCCCATGAACCGTTGTTCTCCTTTTTAGAAAGCAACCATTCCTCGCACTCTTCAAGGTCTAAGTTGGAAGATACAAGGCTGGAACAAGCTCTTGCAGTCTCTCTTATTGAATTGTCCCAGTTGTTTTCACTTTTAAGCTGGATGAGTTTTGTAGGAAAGTCATTTTCCACACCCCATAGTTCGAATGCAGTAATGAGGCGTGATAATTCCTTTGCAGTGGTGATCTCCTGTTCTTTTATCCACCCAAATGCACTTTGTATCATCTCTTCCATGTGCTGAAAGATGTATGCATCGTTATTTAGTGTTTTTATTCTGGGAGTCTATTTGTTGTGATGTATTTGATGATCGGGTGAGTGAGTCTCGGATATGTGGGGTGAAGGTTAAAGGGGCCGTGCCTAAGCGTGGGGAAAAGAAAGAAAGAAAGAAAGAAAGAAAGAAAGAAAGAAAGATTGAAGGCATGCACTTTTTTACAAAGTAGCATGTCTTTTCAGATATTATTTTACAAATTCTTCCACAGCATCTACGACCTTGTTGAATCGGATGTACCATTCAGAATCGCTCTTGATGTCTATGTGTACGTGTCCGCGGTCTCCGGCAGCTGCAACTTCTGTCTCTATAGGCAATGTGCCAAGCACTTTCACGCCAAAATCCTCTGCTGCTTTTGCAACTCCGCCTGATCCGAACACATGGATCTTCTCATCGCAGTGTGGGCATACGATCCCGCTCATGTTCTCGACCATTCCAATTACCGGTACTTCGATCATTTTGGCGAAATTAAGTGATTTCCTGACGCTTGTAAGCGCTACATCCTGTGGGGTTGTGACAACGAGAGCACCGGTCATGTTGCCGATCAGTTGTGAGATGCTCAATGGTTCATCCCCTGTTCCAGGTGGGAGGTCGATGATAAGGTAGTCTAGCACTCCCCAGTCCACTTCTTCAAGGAACTGCTTGATAGCACTCATCTTTGCAGGTCCTCTCCAGACGACTGGTGAATCGTTGCTGTCAAGCAGGAGTCCCACTGACATTATTTTCAGATTATCGTTAACTTTTACGGGAGCAAGGCCTTTTTCATTTACAGTAGGTCTTTCATTCTCCAGGCCGAACATCTTTGGTATGGTCGGTCCGTGAATGTCACTGTCAAGGAGTCCCACTGAGTATCCGCGGTCTGCAAGGGCTGCAGCAAGGTTGGCTGAAACAGTGCTTTTGCCAACGCCTCCCTTTCCGCTCATGACCATTATCTTATTTTTAATTCCTCTGAGGTTGGTAACGAGCTTTGGTTCTTCAGGCTTTGTATTTAGTAGGCTTTCTGATGATTGGATATTGGATGACATTTTCATTCTCCTTGTGATAATGTTGTTCCTGTTATAGGTTATTCTGACCGCTTCTGGTCGTTGATATTGACATAGTTTCCGCCCTTTATCTCAATAGCTTTACCTGTGGTCAATGCCAGTGCGAGCTTTTTCCTTGCATTTTTCAGGTCATCCCAGAATGCACGCCTTGAGATCCCCATTTTTGTTGCTGCTTCCTGTTGTTGCAAGCCTTCAAGATCTACCAGCCTCAGGGCTTCCAGCTCTTCCAATGCAAGAGAAACTACTTCCAGTTCAGTAAGTTTTACTCCTCTTGGTTTGAAATAGAGTATATCGGGGTTACATTCCACTCTTCTGGGGTTTTTTGGCCTTCCTCTGCATGTCATAACATCTTGTATTCCCATCTTCTAACTTCTATATAATAAATTCCCAAAAGCTTTTTATATTTATTCACATGCGTTTAAAAACATTGATATTTGGTCAATTTTCAGAGTTCGAATGAACGTTTTTATCCCGGAGATGCAAAAGGCTATATGTATTTTCACAGTTAATATATTAGAACTTTAATTTAAGGAGATACTGTACATGGGTAAGGATATGCTGATGTGGGATGAGACTTTGTTCAAGGATGGGAATGTGCTTGAACTTGATTACCTTCCCGACCATTTTTCACACCGTGAGTCGCAGATGCAGTCTCTGATGTACAGTCTGCGTCCAGCCCTTCGTGGCATGCGTCCGATAAACAGTTTGATAAGTGGTCCTCCTGGTACTGGAAAGACCACAACTGTGCTGAAGGTATTCAAGGAGATGAAAAAGCATTCGGAAGATATTGTATTCATCAAAGTGAACTGCCAGATGGATTCTACGAAATTTGCTGTGATCACGAGGGTATACCAAGGCCTCTTTAACGTGTCCCCTCCGTCTTCTGGAGTTGCTTTCATTAAACTTTTCGAAAAGGTGATGAACTATCTTATCGAGAAGGAAAAGACGCTTGTGCTTTGTCTTGATGATATCAATTATCTCTATCATGAAGGGCACGCGGATGAGGTAATGTATTCCCTTCTCAGGGCACATGAACAATATCCGGGGGCAAAAGTAGGTGTCATTGCAATTGTGAGTGATACGGGAAAGCTCTATCAGTTCGACCCTAAGGTAAATTCCGTTTTTCTTCCTGAAGAGATAGCTTTCCCTCGGTACAATTACAGTGAACTTCAGGATATTATCGGGGGCAGGATCGATCTTGCATTCTATCCTAATGTGATGCTGGATGATGTGAGGGATGCGATAGTTGAATATGTCTATCTTACAGGGGATCTGCGTGTGGGAATCGATCTTTTGAAGCGCGCTGGCCTGAATGCCGAGAGGCGTGCAAGCAAGACCATCCTGGTCGAAGATGTGGAAAAGGCCTACGAGAGCTCCAGATTGCTGCATCTTCGCAGAAGTGTCCAGTCCCTCACACCGGATGAGAGGACATTGCTCTGCCTGATAGCAGAGAACAATGATGTGCAGACCGGTGACCTTTACAAACTTTTCCACGAAAAGACCGATCTTGGGTACACACGCTTTTATGATATGGTCAACAAGCTTAGTGAAGCAAGGTATGTGGATGCTGATTTTTCCGGTAAGGGTATGCGTGGCAGGACTCGTATTATAAAACCAAGATATCAACCGGAAGACATCCTTAAGTGCCTTGAGTAAAAGGGGATGTTGTTTCTGGAAATGAGAACTAAGGTCTGGCTGACCGAAGATGGAAAACCTATCATTGGTGCCGGGAAGGTTAAACTTCTAAAGGCCATCGATGAAGAGCGTTCATTAAGGAAGGCATGCTCAAAACTTGGCATCTCCTACAAACATGCATGGCTTATTCTGAAAAAAATGAACGAGCGCGTTGGTCATGAAGTGGTGACCACTGTAAGGGGTGGAAAAGGGCAGGGAACCTTTCTGACCGATTACGGAAAACGGCTCATAAGTGAGTATGAGGAAAGCAGGTCCTTTCTTGATGCGACCTTTGGGGATGAAACCTCTCTGGAAAACATCTCTTTCAAATTGTCTTCACACAACAAGTTATCCGGAAGGGTTGTCGAGATCGAGAAAGGGGATATCGTTTCTAAAGTGAAGGTAGAGATAGATCCTGAAGTTCTGACATCTATCATCACTTCCGATATGCTGGAAAAACTCGATGTTCGGGAAGGCGATGAGGTATTTGCAATTATCAAGTCCACGGAAGTAGTTCTGGCAAAAGCGGATGGCAAGGCTGGAATGAAAAGTGGAACGGTGGATGGGGGCGAGTAAATGGCTTCTATAGATATTCTTTCATGGAATGTGAATGGCCTGAGGTCAATGTTAAAGAAAGGGTTTGTCGAATGGATGGAATCCACACAGCCGGATATTCTCTGTCTTCAGGAGACGAAGGCTACAGAAACACAATTGCCAAAAGAGCTGAGGCATATTCATGGCTATGTACCTTATTTTTTCTCTGCTGAAAGGAAGGGTTACAGTGGTGTTGGGATCTATACTAAGGTCCCGCCGGTCGAGGTAAAATATGGGCTTGGAGTTCCCCGGTTCGATAGGGAAGGAAGGACCCTCATTGCAGAGTTCGAGGATTTTGTTTTGTTCAATATATATTTTCCAAATGGAAAGGCTTCAGATGAACGATTGGAATATAAGATGGATTTCTATAATGCGTTCATGGAAGTTGCCGATTCGATGAAAGGTGCCGGTAAGAACGTAATTATTTGTGGTGATGTGAACACTGCTCACAAGGAGATCGATCTCGCACGCCCTAAACAGAACGAGAGGTCATCGGGTTTTCTTCCGCAGGAGAGGGAGTGGATCGATACATTCCTGGGTCATGGCTATCTTGATACCTTACGTATGTTCGAGCAGGGACCTGGAAATTATACCTGGTGGGACATGAAGACCCGGGCAAGGGATAGGAATGTTGGTTGGAGGATCGATTATTTCTTTGCCAGTGGAGGCCTGAAGGACAGGATAAGGTCTGCTTATATTTTGTCTGATGTGATGGGTTCGGACCACTGTCCTATTGGGATCGAGTTAGAGACTGGATCAATTCCATAAACTGTTTCCAATTTACATTTTTTATCTGTTTTTCTTTGCTTTATTGGAACTATAAAGCTACAGCTGCTCGGTCAGCTCTGTATTAATATAAAAAAGTAGGTAAGGGCGTAAAATACGCCCTGATATGTTATTGTTCTATTGAACTTACATCATTGGAGGCATTCCGCCCATACCGCCGTCTGGCATTGGTGGTGCTCTGGATGATGCAATGATGTCGTCGATCCTGAGGATCATTACTGCTGCTTCTGTACCGGAGTTGATAGCCTGGGTCTTTACCCTGAGTGGCTCAACAACGCCTGCTTCCCACATGTCAATGACAGTGCCGGTGTAGACGTTAAGACCAGCGGTCTTTATGCCTTTCTCGTGGTGTGCACGAAGTTCTACGAGCATGTCTATGGGGTCGAGACCTGCATTCTCTGCAAGGGTTCTTGGAATGACCTCAAGTGCTTCTGCGAATGCTTTGACTGCAAGCTGCTCTCTTCCGCTGAGGGTTGATGCATACTCGTTGAGTCTGAGCGCAACCTCTACTTCAGGTGCTCCGCCGCCAGCAACAAGCTTTTCATCTTCGATAGCTACAGCGACTACACGAAGTGCATCGGTGAGTGCTCTCTCGATGTTGTCGATAACGTGCTCTGTGCCGCCACGGAGAAGGATGGATACTGACTTTGGATTGACACAGCCTGTGATGAAGGTCATGCTGTCGCCACCGATCTTCTTCTCTTCGACAAGTTCTGCTGCACCAAGGTCTTCTGCTGTCATCTCTTCGATGTTGGTTACGAGCTTAGCACTTGTGGAGCGTACAAGTTTCTCCATGTCGCTCTTCTTGACACGCCTTACTGCAAAGATACCTTCCTTTGCAAGGTAGTGCTGTGCCATATCATCGATACCTTTCTGGCAGAATACAACGTTTGCACCGGTCTTTGTAATACTGGTTACAAGGCTCTTGAGCATTGATTCTTCCTGGTCGAGGAATGACTGAAGCTGTTCAGGAGATGTGATAGAGATCTCAGCGTCAACCTCTGTTTCCTTGAGCTCGATAGCACTGTTGAGGAGTGCGATCTTTGCGCCTTCTACCTTCTTTGGCATGTTAGCGTGTACCCTTTCTTTGTCAAGGATCATACCTTCGATAAGCTCGGAGTCATCGATACGTCCGCCGACCTTCTTCTCTACCTTGACATTCTCGATCTCGACAGTGTTTCCATTGTCCCTGTCAACGATGCTTATGATTGCGTCAACAGCGATCTTTGAGAGTACGTCCTTTGTTGCCTCTGCGCCCTTTCCGGTCATTGCTGTGTCGGAAATGCTGGTGAGGATAGCCTTGTTGTCGATGGTTACCTTCTTTGCAAGGTCCTTGAGGATCTCTCCTGCCTTTACTGAAGCCATTCTGTAACCAGCTGCGATGATTGTTGGGTGTACGTCCTGCTCGATCATCTCTTCTGCTTTCTTGAGGAGCTCACCGGTAATGACAGCGGCGGAAGTTGTTCCGTCTCCGACTTCATCGTCCTGTGTTTTAGCGACCTCTACGATCATCTTTGCTGCTGGGTGCTCGATATCCATTTCCTTAAGGATAGTTGCGCCATCGTTTGTGATAACTACATCTCCAAGGGAGTCGACAAGCATCTTGTCCATACCTTTTGGACCAAGTGTTGTTCTTACTGCCTCAGCGACTGCCTTTGCAGCCATGATGTTGTTGCTCTGGGCATCTCTGCCTCTTGTTCTCTGGTTACCTTCTCTTAAAATGAAGATAGGCTGTCCTGACATCTGTCCTGCCATGTGTTTTAACCTCCTATATTAAACATAGATCAATATAATTTCCTGGAATTCAGGTCGTTTTTACATGTTTGTAGTTCTATATAAAGCTTACTGAATCTGTGATTTATGATTATTTTGAGAAGCTTCCTTCATATAATTATCAGAGTGCTCCCTAACTGTGGTCTCACTACTGCTACTGCTAATGATACAAAGCAGCTGCTAATGGAAATGCAATAATCGGAATCTTTCCGCTCAAAAAAAAGTTTAGTCCCATTAAGGGAACTATTGTGTAAAGGACTGCAATGCAGCCCTTTAAAATAGTAAGATCAGTTTACAATAGATTTTGGTGATCTCTTGAGGAACCTTCTCTTAGCACCGCTGCTGCTGAATCTCTGTGCTGGTCCTGGGTGTGCCTTTGCTCCGAAAGCTCTCTGCACTTTGATTATTTTTCCTTTCCTTCCTTTTACCTTAACCCAATTAATGCTGCCTGTTTTACCCATTATCAATCCTCATTATAATTTTATTATTAATATATGTTTGAGGTACTTAGTGCCTCTTGATGTCTATTATTTTATTAATGGTCACAAATGTACAAATGTGACCGGTAAACTCAATGCTATAGGTTCCCTTTAGATGTAATGTTTATAGTTAAACTTTACGGGACTTTTGTATTGTGTTCTGACATCAATTAGTGTCATATTGCCATATATTTGTATTCTATAACAGAATAAACAAATATATCTATGTTCCTGTTCATCTACATTCCATGACCCTTGAACCGGTTCACATAAAGATCATGTCGGAAATGGCAGATCGCATAGGGATGTCCGCAGAAGATGATAGCACTGAAGAGCTTCCCGATCTTTTAAATATGCTCAATGAACTGGAACATGATGGGAAGTTGATACTTAAATCACTTGGGAAGACGTTTCGTTCAAAAGTGAACATTGACAACATGTCCCTTACAAATGATCCTTTCGATATAACATATTCCTGTGATAGTGGTAGCACTAACCCCATGGCATTTAGAAGCGGACTCTATGTGGACATCTGCCATGGTGGGATCGCATCGACACCTTCTGACTTCGAATTACATTCCAAGCGGACCATCGTAGCGGCAACATATTCGCCAAGTCCTCTCGTGACCATCGACACGACTTCCGGATGGGATACTTTTGATGACGGGCAGGGACGTTCAAAGATAGTCCGAATAGGGGCAGACCTGCTCAAAACAAGGGTGGATCGTATGGTGCACAACATTGCCCTATATCTGTGTGAATCGGAGCACATTCTCTGGATGATGGATGATTTTGATAGCAAGGGCTTCTTCATAATGGATGGTCCGATATATCCTAAACAGTTAATGTACTGGATGGTGGTGGAATCAAAAGAAGTGAGGATAAAAGAGGACCCTGTCGCAAAGAAGATCCTCCAGAACTACATTGATATCATGGACCATCACATGAAAAAGGGCATGCCTCTTATCGGGTTTGTAAAAAATCCCGAAGACATGCAGATAATGATAACCCTCAGGGACAAAAAAGGAATGAAACACCTTCCCTGGCTCAGGGATTCTCAGTTCTTTAAGAATGTTCTGTCCCTCGGAAAAGGCGATAATGGACGAAACGGCCGTTGGATAACCTACACCAACTGGTTCCTGCAACCTAATCAATTCTATGAGGGCATGATAAAAAGCACATCTCCGATGTTGGACATCGACCTTCGCCATGATCACGACCCGGAGGATTACGCTATAACTTTCTTTGTGATATATGTTCCAATGCTTGATGTCCTTTTCAAAGTAGAGGCTCCATACGGTTTCACGAAAGATGAGTCTGTGCGGGACCTTATAACCCGTAAAGTCCTCTTTGATATTTCGGTCAATGGCATTCCGACAACTCTCTCAAAGGTAGATTCCCTTGCGAAGATCGGGCGGTCGGAAAAGGAGCTGGTAAAGGGTATGTTCAAAGGGCAACGGTTCGACAATACTTATAATATAGAGAGATGGGGTGACATGACAGATGAATGATAATTCAGACCTGCTGGCCTATGCGAAGGACAGTAGCATTGGAACGGATGTACAGGATGCACCGGAACAGACCGGTAATTTCGACTTCGAGGAATATAGTGTTGAAGTAACGCATGATACAAGTGACGTAGATGCTGCTTTCGGTATCGTGACCACAGGGTTCGAACCTCTCGAAGTCACCGAATCGGGCTCAAAGATCGCCGGCTACATCACAACTTCCCACAGAAATGTGGTGCGCCTGGGGACATATGTGATCGTTCCCTATGGGGATGAGAATCTTTTCGCAAGGATATGGAAGCTTCAATATCAGCAGCAGTTCGAAGTGGACGATGCAACAGAGATCCATTCACGCCGTATGCTCAAAAGCAATACTACGGCAGAACTGGACTACAAGTTCCTTGCTTATCTTGAACCTATCTGCATACTGTATGAACAGTCTCCAGGAAATGAAGATTCATTGACACGCCGCATGGCAGACCGTATCCCGCGTCCGAACACACCGATTCTGCCTGTGACGGAAAAACTGAAGATACAGACCGGTCTGAACATTCCCAGGGAAGGTATATTCCTCGGGCACTTGAGTGTCGGCGGTGAGGTCGTGCGAACCCTCGCTTCCCCTCCTACAGTGCCTTACTATCTCCGGAACGACTACTCAATGGGTGATCCATTGATATTCAGGCATATGCTCGTTTGTGGCAGTACCGGTACCGGAAAGACCTTCCTTACAAAGAACATCCTGCGCCAGTTCATGAGTCCGGATAACCGGTATAATGTCCGCGATACCGGTGATGGCAGGAAGAAGAATCTGCGTCCATGTGTCGTTATAATGGACCCGCAGGATGAATACTCACAGTTCCTTGAGGACAATCCTGAAATAACCTCTTCGGATGAGCACAACATGCACTCTGAGGACGTGGAGTTTGGTGGTGTTCCCTCCACAAAGACCTTTGTAGCCAAGGTTGATGGGCATTCATACAATGGCAGGTCCCGTGCACAGCAAGTGGAATTCACCATTCCTTTCGAGATGGTGAGGAACAATTCCTGGCTTATAGCTGCTGCCGGACTCACAGAGCTACAGAGCATCGGACTGGAACTTTTGCTTGATGATTTCTTCAAAAGACCGGGTGCCCATACATATGGCGGTTTCATTGACCATGTAAGTGATGAGGGTATCAGGGGCAGTTATGTCGATAATGGTAAGGTGCATGAAGCCTCCTATGACGGCCTTGTCAGGAAGGTGAATAACAACTCGTTCAAAAGGGTGTTCGACCAGCCGGCAACTCCTATAACAGAAATGCTTGCCGATATCTTCAAAGAGGGGCAGGTATGTGTCTTCCCTACGGAATACATCTCAAGTACGAGAATACGTGATCTCATCACCTTGACCCTTATGACCGTGGCTGTGGATAACAAATTGAATACCTCCGGTGATACGGTGGTAAAGGAAACTCCTCTGATACTGGTGCTGGATGAAGCTCACCGTTATCTTGCAAGAGGTTCGGGGGAACATTCAAAGCGCATCATTTCCAAGTTCGCAGATGCTGCCCGTCAGGGGCGTAAAGAGGGATTAGGGCTGTTCCTTATCACACAGGACCCTCAAGATATCGATGATACTGTGTTCAAGCAGATCAATTCCCGGGTGATACTGAACCTTTCCAATGATGCTGCGATAAATGCCATGAAAGTGAAGAAAGAATATGAGGCGCGTATCCCTTACCTCAAAAAAGGGCAAATGATCATACAGAGTCCGGATAACAGTGATATTGTGGAGATAATTGGCCTTTCAAGTTGTGTTGTGAAGCACGTTTGAGGGGTATTTTCTCCTCAACTCCGATATGTATATATATGGGTAATACGTAGGGGGAGCTACTCACACATACTGTGGGCCGGTAGCTTAGTCAGGCAGAGCGATGGACTCTTAATCCATCGGCCGAGGGTTCAAATCCCTTCCGGCCCGCTTAATTCATGTGGGTTTTTTATCTTTGTTCCATAAAGTTATAGTCCATCATTTTTCACATTACAATTACCAACACGAATAGTTGTTACATCCCGTTATGGCACATTGTTATAATATATCGTTGTTTATGTAGAACGAAATTCCTTTGAATTCTTTTGAACTAAGGTGAGAACAATGCCAAAAGTAAGTGTTGACATTCCCCAGGAATTGCTTGCTGATCTTAACAAGCACGTTGGCGATGATAAAAAGTTCGTGAACCAGTCCGATGCCATCCGTACAGCTATCAGGAAAATGCTGGATATGATGGATGATATCGACAGGCGACACGGCAGAATGGATGATTGAATCCGATGATCTGAATAGTTATCGATATCTGTGGTTGGGATCCAAGTTCACTGATCATAACAGTTTCAGAGCTGCTTTAGAAACTCAATGCTCTTTCTTCCTTCCTCGAGATCGCTCAGTTCGGTCACCATTCTTCCCTGATAGTTTTCCAATCCCTTTTTCACATATTCCCAGTTGACCGTCCCACTGCCTGTGGGAAGATGCTCGTCTCTTTTTCCCATGTTATCATGGATATGCACATGAATTATCTTATTAATGCATTCATCAAGGAATCCTTCCACCATCGCAGAGGTGTTGGCATGACCTACATCCAGTGTCATTCCTACATTATCTCTATCGATATCTGAAAGCATCCTGAGCATTTCATTGGGTTCCCTGCCAAATATCATGGGGAAGTTCGGCATGTTCTCAACGGCTATCGAGGTCCCATACTCATCGGCGGTATCGCAGAGTTCCTGTATGGAGCTTATGTTCATCTCCCATGCCTTCTCAGGTATCTTTCCACCATAGGGGGACAGGTACCCTGGGTGAACCACTGCAAGATCAACAAGGTCTGATGCAAGGGAAATGTAATGCTTCATCTGCCTGAGCACCTCTGCATGTATTCCGGGATTAAGCCCTGCGAGGTTCATGTCAGAGAACGGCATATGCATCGTGATGCAGAGGCTGGTGGTCTCGAGGACTTCCATTATCTTATGCCGGTTCTCACTGGTGATGCACTGGCTTCCTTCCTGAACGATCTCCCATCCGGTGTATCCTATGTCCTCGAGCTCATAAACCCACTCGAAAGGATCGCTGAGGACGGAATTTGAGGAAAAGCTCAGATTGTCGATGTTCATGCCAACACCTTATAGCTCTGGCATGTCTGGCTCAAAGAGGGGAACTCCATCTTCGGTCGGCGGTGTCAGCCACTCCATGAGAATGTCCATTGCTTCTTCATTATCGGCATTTATCTCGATCTGCATGGATCCGAGGGTTTCTTCCTTTGCCGGAAAGTTTAGTCTTTCGATCGTTGCAACTTGCTTGTTGAGCATAAAAAAGGTCTTTTCAGGCTCTCCCCATCTGTTTTTCTGTATCTGGGTCCGAGCGGTGTCGATGATCCTCTCTTTTCTGAAAAGATCGTGGAGATTCTTCAGTGAATTGATATCTCCTTCTCCTTCAAGGAAATTGCCATATTTTCTCTCATGCATTTCGAGCTCTATTTCCGGGAACATGTTCCTGGTAGCTCTGGCCACTTTTTCCTCATCTTCTGTAGGATTGACAATAACACTTACTCTGACGTTTATCATGCTTGCTCCAGTATCGTATTTATCTTCTCTTTGAACTCTTCGATAGTGCCTATGTTATCCACGGTGATATTGGCTACTTTGATAGCTTCTGCAAGTCCCCATCCAAGCTCGCGCTCATCCCTTTGCTTCAGAGCTTCTATATCGGTCATGTCATCGCTTCTTCCACGACTTGTAACCCTTTCAAACCGCAATTCCAGGGGTGCATCGATGAAAACAAGGGTGAAGTCCTCTCCGAAGTGTTCCTTGAAGAAAACCACTTCTGCAATGCCTCTTACTCCGTCAACCACAACAAGTTCTTTGCCCAGAGCCTCTATCATTGGAACGCAGCGTTTGGCAACTGCATCCATTCCTTCCTTTGCTCTAAGGTCGTTCGCAACACCGCCTGTATTACTATCGGTCGGCTCAAGTCCTCTCTTTTTCACTTCTTCGCGTATGACATTGCCCATGTTAACAACATCGACATTCGAATCGACTATTACTTCGGATGCTACGGATTTTCCTGATGCCGGCATTCCTACAAAAGCTATGATCTTTATTTTAGCACTTCCTGCAATGGTTATACCTGTAGTTCTCTTATTATACTACATTTGTATGAATTATAGTATATTAGGGTGAATGGAACTGTCAAGTATTTGATTTTATATATCAGTATGTCTTTGTGTGAACTGACAATATGAGACTTGGCAGAGTTGACCTTCCCGGAAACCTTTTGCTTGCACCATTGGCAGAGGTCACGAACCTGGCATTTCGTCTCATGTGCAAGAAATATGGTGCATCCCTTTGTTTTACCGAAATGATAAGTTCGGAAGCTGTTGTGCATGGAAATGACAGTTCCGTTCTGCGTGGGATGACCTGTGATGAAGAGCGTCCTTTCGCTGTGCAGTTGTTCGGCAATTCTCCGGATATAGTAACGGAAGCTGCAGTTGTTCTCGAAGATCTGTTCCATCCGGCTATAATCGATATTAATCTTGGATGTCCGGCCCCGGTGATCACCAATGCGGGCTGTGGTTCTGCACTGCTTGATTCTCCTGAACGTGTCAGCGATATGCTCTCGACCCTTTGTGAGGGGGTGGATACTCCTGTAACTGCAAAGATACGTGTGCTGGAGAGCCGTGCAGCCACTCTTGATATCGCACACAGGCTTGAGGATGCAGGGGTTTGTGGTATCACTGTCCACGGGAGGACCCGCGAACAGGGTTATAGCGGGACTGCTGACCATAGTTATGCAAAGCTTATCAAAGAAGAGCTTTCCATTCCGGTGATAGCCAATGGCGATATAAGGGATGGTGTATCCGCTGAAAAGGTGCTGGAATATACAGGATGTGATGGCTTGATGGTAGGCAGGGCTGCAATGGGCGATCCTCATGTGTTCTATCGTATTTCCAGATATCTGGAAAATGGTGAGATCCTCGAATGTGGATGTGAGCAGAAAAGGGATGATGTTCTGGAATATCTCGATCTTCTGGAAAAGTTCGACCTGTCCTCGCATATTAATTTGAAAGCACATGTACAGTGGTTCACGAGAGGGTTGAAAGGAAGTCGAAGGATGCGTTCCGAGATAGGATATGCTGATTCACGAGACTCTATTGTGGAGTTTGTTAAGAATATGTGTGATAAAGAATTTGTGTGATATTTTTGTGTATTTGTATATTATTCTCGGGTATATGCGTGTTATTGTCTGACATGGTCTTTACATTGCGTTTTTGAGTATAAATGAGTGATTTTTCTGAGAACTTTGTTCGATCAATTCACCAAAAGACTAAATAAGATTAGGATTGTACACAATTAAACATTGCATTTAGACTGCCATCTATATTTTTGGCAGTTGATGTATGTGGAGGAACAGTCACCTCCACGATGGTAACTTTTTTGCCGATCCCTCTTGGCTATTGACCCGTTGCCATCTGAAAAACACTTTGACTGGTATTATCGTACAATTATACACGCACTGTCATAGGAGAATAATACATGAAAGAAATACGAATACACGGTAGGGGTGGACAGGGCTCCGTTACTGCTGCTGAATTGCTTGCGGTTGCAGCTTTCGCTGATGGAAAGTTCAGCCAGGCTTTTCCAGCATTCGGTGTCGAGCGCCGTGGTGCACCTGTTCAGGCATTCACCAGGATCAATGACGACCCAATCAGGCTAAGGGCACAGGTATACGAGCCAGACTATGTTATCGTTCAGGACCCGACACTTCTTGAAGTGGTCGATGTGGAGAGCGGTGCAAAAGATGATGGTGTTATTCTTATTAACAGTGACTTTGAGCCGGAACATTTCGATCTTAACACAAATGCAAAGATCATGACCGTCAACGCTACGAAGATCGCTCTTGACATCATCGGCAGACCTATTGTTAACACTGTTCTTTTAGGTGCTTTCGCCGGTGCTTCTGGTCTTATCGATCCGGAATCTATCAAGGATGCTGTTAAGGAGCGTTTCCCGGGTAAAGTCGGTGAAAAGAACGCAGAGGCTATCCAGAAAGCTTACGATATGATGACGGAGGCTTAAATTATGACCATTACACTAGGAGGCGTTTGTGAACCAGGCTCCACTCTTGTCAACAAGACCGGTGGCTGGAGAACATTCAGACCAGTTTTCGATTATGACAAATGCATCAAATGCAAACTCTGTGAGCTCCTTTGTCCGGACATGTCCGTCGATGCAAGAGATGACGGTTTCTTTGAGTTCAACTATGATTTCTGCAAAGGATGCGGTATTTGTGCGAACGAATGTCCAAAGGACGCTATTGAGATGGTTCTGGAGGAGAAATAAATGAAACGAAATTTTGAGGATGACAAGGAGAAAATGGTCGTTGTTGAAGGATCGTATGCTGTTGCAGACGCTGTAAAAGCATGCAGGCCAAATGTCATTTCCGCATATCCTATTACACCACAGACCCATATTGTAGAGGATCTCTCCCAGTTCATTGCTGACGGCGAGATACCAAACTGTGAGTACCTCAATGTGGAATCCGAGTTCTCCGCAATTTCCGCACTTGTCGGTTCTTCCGCAGCAGGTGCAAGGAGTTACTCTGCGACCACTTCCCAGGGTCTTGAACTTATGCACGAGGTTCTGTTCAACGTCGCAGGTATGAGATTACCTGTTGTAATGACCGTTGTGAACAGGGCTGTAAGTGCTCCTATTAACATCTGGAACGACCAACAGGATTCCATTTCCCAGAGGGATACCGGATGGATACAGCTTCACGCAGAGGATACTCAGGAAGCAGCTGACATGACCGCACAGGCATTCAAGATAGCTGAAGATCCGGATGTCATGCTTCCGGTATTGGCATGTATGGATGGTTTTATCCTGTCACATGTCTATGAACCTGTGATCCTCCTTGATGAAGACCTCGTAGCAGAATATCTGCCACCATTTGAGCCAAAGTTCAAGCTCGACCCGAAGAACCCTAAGACCTTCGGTGCTTTCGCAGATCCTCATTCCTACACTGAGTTCAGATTCCTGCAGCAGCAGGCAATGAACAAGGCATTGAAGACAATAGAAGATGCTGCAGATGAGTTCTATGACCTCTTTGGCAGACACTATGGTGGTCTTATCGACACATACGAGACAGAAGATGCTGATATAATTCTCATGGCAATGGGCTCTATTGTTGGTACCATCAAGGATGTCGTTGACAAGCTCAGGGCACAGGGTGTCAAGGTAGGTCTTTTAAAGGTACGGTCTTTCCGTCCGTTCCCTGCAGAAGCTATTAAGAACGCTATCAAGGGCGCTAAAGTAGTTGTTGCACTGGACAAGAACATCTCCCTTGGTCTCAATGAGGGTGCACTGTTCACCGAGACAAAGGGAAGTTTGTACAACACAAATGTCAATATTCCTATAATCGGTTTCATGATAGGTCATGGGGGTCGTGATATCCCAATGAGCACCATGGAGGCCATCGTTGACGAAGCAAAGAAAGTAATTGATTCAGGTATCACTGTCGAAAGTCAGTTCACCGACCTGAAGGAGGAATTGTTATGAAACCACTCTTACAAGCAGGACATAGGGGATGTGCAGGTTGCTGTGACGCAATAGCTGCAAAGTTCACTCTCATGGCAGCAGGCGAGGACTGTATCGTTGTAAGTCCTACCGGATGTCTTGAGGTCATGACCACTCCATATCCGGAATCTTCATGGAATGTGCCATTTATACACTCCCTTTTTGAGAACAATGCAGCAGTCGCTTCAGGCGTTGAGGCAGCTCTCAAAGCAAAGGGTGAGATGGGCAAGACCAAGATCATCGCAATGGGCGGTGACGGTGCAACCCTCGATATCGGTATGCGTTCCATATCCGGTGCATTCGAGCGTGGGCACGACTTCACATACGTCTGTATCGACAATGAAGCATACATGAACACCGGTGTGCAGAGAAGTGGTGCAACACCATTTGCAGCTTCGACCACAACCAGCCCGGCAGGTAAGGTATCCTTTGGTAACATTCGTCCAAAGAAGAACATGCCGGCTATCATGGTGGCACACGGTTCTCCATACGTTGCAACAACATCCATCGGATATCCAAAGGACATGATAAGGAAGGTCAAGACAGCTCTCGATGTCGAAGGTCCTACCTACGTACACGCACATTCACCATGTACTACCGGATGGGGATTCGATACCTCCAAGACCATAGAGATCGCAAAGCTGGCAGTCGAAACATGTCTCTGGCCACTCTATGAGATGGAAGATGGTGAGCTCACCAAGGCTAAGAAGATCAAGAACCCAAAACCGGTCGAGGACTATCTTAAGATGCAGCGCCGTTTCAAGCACCTTTTCACAATGGAAGGTGGAGACGAGATGATCAAGAAGATACAGGCACTCGCTGACGCTAATATCGAGAAGTTCGGGTTACAGTAAACCCGTTCCTCTTTTCTTTTTATTTTCTTATTTTTCCTGTCGGACCTTCAGTTCTATCAATTCTCAATAATTTCCAGCAGCCTTAGCTCTCTTTCTCTATATCTTCAAAATATTTCCTGGTCTCACTGACGATCACCTTCCGCAAAGCAAGAAGAGCTATGAGGTTTGGTATCACCATCAATGCGTTCACGATATCTGCCAGTATCCAGATGGTCTCAAGGGTAAGGTAGACCCCACCTCCAACTAGCAATATGTAAACTATCTTGTAAGGAAGTATGCCCTTGACACCAACAAGGAACTCCACACATCTTTCCCCGTAATAGTTCCATCCAAGTATGGTGGTAAATGCAAAGAAGATCAGCCCTATACCTACGATATATGCTCCAACACTCTCAAGCCCTGTGGTAAATGCGTATGAGGTCATGTAGGCACCTTCATATTCACTCGTCCAGGAGCCTGTCATCACAAGCACTATTCCTGTCATCGTACAGACGATGATGGTGTCAAAGAATGTTCCTGTCATGGAAATAAGCCCCTGTCTCGCAGGTTCCTTCACCTTTGCTGCTGCTGCGGCTATGGGTGCACTTCCAAGACCTGACTCATTGGAGAACACCCCTCTTGCAATTCCCAGTTGTACCGCAAGTAACATCGTCGCTCCCAAAAAGCCTCCAGTGGCTGCCGTTGGTGTGAAGGCAGATATTATTATCAGCCTTATGGTGTCGGGAAGCATTTCCAGATTGGTGAAGATGATGATCAGGCAACCAAGAACATAAGCGATAGCCATGAACGGAACAACTACCTGTGCAACCCTGGCAATGCTCTTTATGCCTCCGATTGTGACCAAAGCCACAAGGACCGTGATAACAACAGCTGTGTAGATTGGGGGTACGTTGAATGTGATGGCAGCTGAATCCGCGATCGCATTTACCTGTGGGAATATGCCTATCCCAAAGAATGCGACACCTATTCCACTGAATGCAAAGAAAGCCGCAAGAGGGCGTGCATAGAATTTGCCTGCAAGTCCCTTTGTGATGTAGTACATCGGGCCGCCTGACATCTGTCCGTTCTCATCGATCTTTCTGTACTTGACAGCCAGCATGGATTCGGCATATTTGGTAGCCATGCCGAAAAAAGCTGCTAGCCACATCCAGAAAAGTGCTCCCGGACCTCCGACCTTGATGGCCGTGGCAACTCCTACGATATTGCCTGTCCCTATTGTGGCGGCAAGTGCTGTGGTAAGGGCTGCAAAGCTGCTAATGTCTCCTGCGTAGCTCTTGTCCGATCTGTCCGGCCTGATAACATAACGCAATGCCAATGGTAATTTGAATACCTGAATAAAACCAAGTCTCAATGTAAGATATATCCCGGTCCCGACAAGTAGTGAGAGAAGGGGAATTCCCCATACGGTCTCGTCAATGCTTTTCAGAAGGGCAAGTCTATCCGGGGTGCTATCCACCAGATTCAATAAATATTCTATCACTACGTCAACATCCCCCTGTTCTCCTGTACTTATTTTTCTTGTATCCTATAAATATGTCTCAGGCATACCATGCAAAACGTTTTGTATGGTGTGAACAAAGATTCTCTGGCGATAGTGATGGACAATACTGCAAACTTTGACCGTATATGGTCTATCCTGAAAAAAGAATATCCTGACCCTCAACCTGAGCTGGATTACAGCAATGAGTTCGAGCTTTTGATAGCTACCATCCTTTCGGCCCAGTGTACTGATACGCAGGTCAATAAAGTGACCAATGAGCTGTTCAGGAAATACACGAATGTGGAGGCTCTTGCAGCGGCTGATCTGGACGTACTTGAAAAAGAGATCTATTCCACCGGTTTTTACCGTGCCAAATCGAAGAACATCAAGAGGACATCACAACTGATAATTTCAGATTTCAATGGCAAGGTGCCTGACACAATGAAAGAACTTACGACCCTTCCGGGAGTTGCCCGAAAGACGGCCAATATCGTTCTTGCAAGGGGATTCGGCAAGGTGGAAGGCATTGCAGTGGACACGCATGTGAAAAGGGTTTCCGGCAAGCTGGGGCTTACTGAGAACACTGACCCGAAGAAGATCGAACAGGACCTTATGAAGCTTTCAGAACGAAAGGACTGGGAGGATCTGTCAATGACGCTTATACTTCATGGGCGCAGGGTATGTGATGCAAAAAAACCTCAGTGTACAATTTGTCTGCTTTCAAAGCTTTGCCCTTCAAGTCTGGTCTGAGTGAAGCTAAGTTATCTGTAAGTTGAAAATAACATGGAGTAATAAAATGAATATGCGTTCAAAGTATGTACTTTTTGGTTCTGCTCTTGTGTTAGTGGCGGCTGTCCTCCACCTTATTCATTATCTTGTCTTCCATGATCTACATCACATTTCCATATATCTTATTGGAAGGATAGCCTTTGTTCCAATAGAGGTACTGCTGGCTTCTTTGATTATTCATCATTTTCTTGAAAGTATCGAGAACAAGCATAAGATGGAAAAGCTCAACATGATAATTGGAAGTTTTTTCAGTGAGATCGGTAATGAGCTTCTGGCAGTCATCTCTGATGCTGATCCCCACCTTGACCATGTAAGGAATAAATTCATAATAAAGGATGTATGGTCAGAAAAGGAGTTTGCTGACCTTGAGATCTTCCTTAAGGGCTATATCTATAAAGTTGATATGAATAAGATCGATCTTGTCCCCTTTGCTTCATCTATTGTCCGCGAAAGAAATTTCCTGGTATCCCTGCTCCAGAACCCGGTAATGTTCGAGCATGAATCCTTTACTGAACTTCTCCGAGCTGTTTTCCATCTGACAGAAGAGCTGGAATACCGTGGGGACCTTTCAGACCTTCCCAAGTCGGACCTGGTCCACCTTTCAGGGGATGTCAAAAGGGTCTACAGTTTGCTTTCTCGCGAATGGCTGACCTATATGCAGTATCAGAAAGCCAATTATCCATACCTGTTCTCACTTGCAATGAGGACGAATCCGTTCGATAAGGATGCAAGTGTGGTAGTAACAGAGTGATCCTCAGGAACCTCGGTAAGCATTTTTTTGTTAATGCTTGCTCCTTTTCTACTTTTTAAGAGCAGAGTTCCTGTTCCTTTTCACTTTCACTCCTTATACCAAATCCTTTAAACCGCCTTTATACATACTAGTTCTTACAATGTCCCGCATTATCCTTCATGTTGATATGGATTATTTCTACGCTGCTATCGAAGAGCGTGAGGACCCTTCCCTTAAGGGAAAAGCAGTTGTGGTCTGTATGTATTCCAATCGTGGTGAGGAAGGGGGTGCTGTCAGTACCTGCAACTATGCTGCAAGGGATGCAGGCATTCATTCTGCCATGCCCTGTCGCCTTGCAAAGGCTATCAATCCGGATGCTGTTTTTTTGCCGGTGAGAAAACCGTTCTATTCTGAGGTTTCGGACAGGATAATGGAAATTATCAGGTCCTATGCTGACAATGACGGGGAACTTTTTGAGAAGTTGGGTATCGATGAGGCTTTCCTTGAAGTGACAGCAGCTTCAGGGGGTGATCTTGAGAATGCACAGCAGATCGCACAGAGCATCAAGGATGATGTAAAGGAGCTGGAGGTTCTTACATGCTCGGTGGGTATAGGTCCTAACAAGATAATCGCCAAGATGGCCTCATCCCGCCAGAAGCCGGACGGTATCACTGTCATAAAAGAGGATGAGGTGGATGGTTTCCTCAGGAAGATGCCTGTGGCAAAACTATGGGGTATAGGAAAGGTCACGGAGGAAAAACTTGCCGGTATGGGAATCGATATTGTGGAAGATCTTGCCGCCCGGGATGTTCAGGAACTTATCTCCGTTTTCGGGAAGACCCGGGGGACATGGCTCAAGATGGCTGCATCAGGCATCGATGACGATCCTGTTAAAGAGAAGACTAGTTCTGACCAGATAGGCAGGATGGCCTCCCTTACACATGATACCCGCAAAAGTGATCTGGTGCTCTCCCTGCTGGATGAGCTTCTGGATGATGTGTTCAGTAAGGTCACTGCAAGGAATGTTTCTTTCAGGTCGGTCACCATAACCGTCATATATTCTAATTTCAAGACCGTTACCAAAAGCCATACTCTCAATCATCCCATGGCTGAAAAGGCAGTGCTTAGGGAAGTTTCCTATCAGGTAATGGGGGAATTGCTGGATAGCAGTACTGTCAATATCCGCCGCATTGGTGTGCGTGTGGGGAACTTGCATGAGAACAAGGGTCAGAAAACGCTGGCTGAGTTCTTCTAAGCACAATTTTCGTTCGTGATGGTAGATACTGATATTTGCTTATTATGAAAAGGAATGATGGCTAATGTTCTTAAGGACAATTTCACTAAAGGATTCTAAAGAGATCGATGAAAATACTTACCCTTTCACAATTCCTGTTATAAGGAATTTCTCTGAGGTCGAACTAAGAAGCAACGTTACCTTCTTTGTGGGTGAGAATGGTTCCGGCAAGTCAACACTTCTGGAAGCCATAGCCGATCAAGCTGGTTTCAATACTGCCGGTGGGAGTCGTAATAATTTATACGAGGTCGAAAAGTCCTCATCCGTTTTCGGTGAATATCTACAATTCTCATGGATGCCAAAGGTCAACGAAGGTTTTTTCCTGAGGTCGGAAACGTTCTACAATTTTGCTTCCCATATCGATGAGCTTCAGAAAATAGATGGAAGGGCGTATGATGCATACGGTGGCAAATCCCTTCATGAAAGCTCTCATGGAGAGTCTTTCCTGGCACTTTTCAACAATCGTTTCAGCAAGGGATTATACCTTCTTGACGAGCCGGAAGCAGCACTTTCACCGTTGCGTCAGTTGTCCCTGCTGAAGATCATACATGACATGGAATCGAGCGGCAAGGCACAGTTCATCATTGCCACACATTCTCCTATCCTCATGGCCTATCCCAATTCACGAATACTTGATTTTGATGGGGATAAGATTGCAGAGGTCGAATATGAGGATACTGACCACTACAATATAACAAAGGATTTCCTTAATTCACCAGAAAGGTATTTTAGGGAATTGTTCAGAGATATTTAAAGTTACAATGGTTCGGATTTCTTCCCTCCTCATAACAAATCGGAGATATAGTTAACATTGATTTTTTGTATGGAGTCATAGAGATTTCAGCATTTCCAACAATTATTTCATTTTCACAGTCAATATTCTATGATAAGGGCCAAGGCCACTTTTCGTAATTACCTTCTGAGAAGCAATATTGTCTATAGTTGTAGAGCAGATGGCTTTTAGTCCTTTATCGTTTGCTAAGAGTCTCATCTGTGACAGGATGTATGTTCCAATATTCTTCTTTCTGTAATCATTTGAAACAGTAACTCCAATATTTGCATAGGATGGATTGCTATAACTAGGTCTCATTTCACCTGCACCAATTATCTCATCTCCGATCTTAAAGAGAAGCATTCTTTGATCTGATATCAAATATTTAGTATATTCAGCTAGCCAATCCCCATCTGGAATTCCTACTTTCTCTATATCGTATGCTAGGATTGCATCTAGTTCTTCCATCGTTGCAAAATCTGAAGTAATTGACTCTAAAGGCTTCTTGATTTCAGCAGCTTTCATTTCAATATACAAAATCGAATTAACTTCAACACCATTATTTTTGTCTAAGCACAATGATAAATACCTTGGCTCATAGGTGCTCACAAAGGCTGTATTGATATTATTTTGTTTCTTAATAAATTCAAATGCATCCTGAGCTTCATTCTCATATTCTTCTTTTATAAAGAATTGCATTAGTGTATTGTCAGCATCGACTACAAAGTAACCAAATATATTTTCTTTTTCGATTGTATAAAAGTCGCCACCTGGAATAATTCCAGACTCCCACATATCATCCATTGGAGCAATAACATTCGTATAATAGCTATTTCTCAATTCTTCAATACTCTCTATATCTGTTTTTTTAATTGCAAACATGAATGTATTCATAATTATTATGGTATATATACTTGATGACTATTTTTGCTCAGTTTTGTATCTACTACAACCCATGTTTCAACGTCCTATTTTTAAATATCACGTTTACCGCAAGCATTATTAATTGAAATGCTGTTACTTTTTTAAGATATAATAAAATATGATTTTTTTCTAATATTGTAATGATGAAACTTGACAGATAAGTAAATGATGAATGTATTCAATATTGAATTGATGTAATGGTGGCTAACAGATGAAGAGTACAATGAACCGCAGAGATCAAAAAAAACAATTGTTTCAGAAAACTATAGTTGACAATGCTCTGAAACTTTTTTTAGAAAAGGGGGTTGAAGAAACAACAGTAGCTGAGATTATGTTAAAGAGTAATCTTGGAACAGGTACCTTTTATAACTATTTTCAATCTAAAGAAGACATAATCAAATATGTCTTATCTCAGAAAGTTATCGAGATGAAATTGTTTCTTGAAGAACTAACCCAATCAACAATTACCCCTTCTCAAAAAATCACTCAAATCATATTGAATTTAGGGATACTTTATGATGAAAACCAACAACTTTTCAACTTATATATTAGCCACTCACCATCACCAACTCAACCACTACATGGTCCAGAGTTCAAAAAAACGGTGATCAATATTATCGAGCAAGGTCAGGAAGAAGGAGAATTTAATAACACGATCCCTGTCCAAATAATTATTGAAATGTTTATGGGACTTATTCAATCAGCACTAGCCAGCCAGTCACAAATTCCTCTTCGTGAAAATCTAAATTATAAGCTATCTTTGCTTTTGGAAGGATTAAAGGAGCGAAATTATAATTTGTAATATCTTCAAGGTATGTATATCCGAATTACCCCTTTTTACCAAAACCGCCGCCACCGGGAGTTTCTATCACGAACACATCCCCCTCTTCCATATCCACTTCAGCGGTCGGTTCCAGCTCCTGTGTCCTTCCGTCCTTCCTGACCACCAGGTTCTTGCCACACTCCCCTTCGGAACCGCCCTTCGAACCAAAAGGAGGATACTTCCTGTGCGAGGATATTATTGCTGCTTTCATTTCCTCAAGGAATCGCACTTTACGTACAACACCATTTCCTCCGCAGTATTCTCCTTCCCCTCCGCTTCCCTTCCTTATGGAATATTCTTCAAGGAGCACCGGAAAACGCAATTCAAGGACCTCGGGATCGGTCATTCTGGAGTTCGTCATATGGGTCTGTACAGCATCGGTACCATTGAATCCGTCTCCTGCGCCTGAACCGCCGCAGATGGTCTCATAATACTGGAATTCCTGGTTCCCAAAGGTGAAATTGTTCATGGTTCCCTGGGATGCTGCCATGATCCCCAATGCTCCGTAGAGGGTGTCCACGATATACTGTGAGGTTTCCACATTTCCTGCCACGACTGCTGCGGGGTAGGCTGGGTTCAATAAACATCCTTCTGGTATTATTATATTGAGAGGTTTCAGACAGCCTGCATTCAATGGGATATTGTCCTTCACAAGCGTGCGGAAAACATAGAGTACGGCAGCCTTGCATACGGATGCAGGGGCATTGAAATTATTGTCCTGCTGCGGTGAAGTTCCTGTAAGGTCAATGGTTGCTGAGCGTTCATTCTTATCGATCTTTATATTTGCGTGTATATGGCTGTCATCATCGAGCTTGTAGGTGAATTCTCCGTCATGCAGTACCTCGATGACCTTCCTCACGGCTTCCTCGGCATTGTCCTGTACGTGCTGCATATATGCCATTACAGTTGGCAGCGAATATTTCTCCACCATCTGCTCGAGTTGCTGTATGCCTTTTTCATTCGCAGCGACCTGTGCCCTAAGGTCAGCGATGTTCTGGTGATAATTGCGTACGGGATACTCACCACTAATTAGGAGTTCGGTAATTTCAGCCTCCCTGAAATGTCCCCTGTCCATAAGTTTGAGATCATCTATCAATATACCCTCCTCGAAGATGGACCTGCTCTTGGGTGGCATCGAACCCGGACTGATCCCTCCAATATCGGCATGATGGCCCCTTGATGCAACATAGAACTGCACCTCATCCGATCCACAGAATACCGGGGATACAACAGTAATGTCAGGAAGGTGTGTGCCGCCTGCATAGGGGGAGTTCAGCATATATGCGTCCTTTTCATTCATTCTCCCCTTTCTGTTCTCTATCACTGCTTTGATCGACTCTTCCATTGATCCAAGGTGTACCGGTATGTGAGGAGCATTGGCGATGAGATTTCCTTCATGGTCGAAGATCGCACAGGAAAAATCAAGCCTCTCTTTGATATTGACCGAATATGCAGTGTTTTGAAGGCTGTACCCCATCTGCTGCGCAATTGACATGAAACGGTTGTTGAACACCTCAAGCATGATGGGATCGACCTCTGTACCGAGGGCAACATGCTCCCTTGGTGGCATTGTACGTGTGAGGACTATATTGCCATGGGCGGTTATGTCCGCTTTCCACAGTGGTTCAACGATTATCGTGGTATTATCTTCAATGATGAGGGCTGGTCCTGTTACGGAATTTTCAGTATCTAAACAGCAGCGTTCGTAGACATTTGCAGTATGGTATCTTCCATCGGTGTACATCTGTATTGTTCCGCAGGGTTTTGAGCCATTACCAGCAGTTCCCATCTCCTTCCTTTCAATATATGCCTCATTTGCTCCGATCATCTCCACGGATGCTGCGGAAACCACAAGTTCCTTCTCCATTACAAAACCAAAACGTTTTTTGTGGGCTTCAAAGAACCTTTGGTTTATGTCTTTCATACTGCCGAACTCGATCTCCATGGGGGTGTCAGTGCCGCTGTATCTTACATGCATTTTCCGTTTGGTGATGAGCCTGTCCGGTGATACTCCCTGCTCCTGCATCGATAGGTATCCTTCATTTTCCATTTCAATGAAGAGCTCTTGCATTTGCTCGATGGTGTCGTCATTCAGATCCTTTTCCACGGACCTTTCAAGTATCATCCTCTGGTCTGCCAGCCCCATACCATATGCTGAAAGGACCCCTGCATATGGGTGGATGAAGATCGTGCTCATTCCCAGGGAATCAGCGACAAGGCAGGCATGTTGTGCACCAGCTCCTCCGAAACAACAGAGGGCATAACTTTTAAGATCGTATCCTCTCTGTGTTGATATTTTCTTGATGGCATTTCCCATGTTCTCGACTGCGACTGTCAAGAATCCCTCTGCTACGTCTTCAGGGGATATGCTCTTGCCTGAGCCTTTAGAGATGATCGATGCCATTTCTTCAAACTTCGTGTGAACTGTTCCTGTATCGAGGGGCAATATGCCCGAATCCCCGAAAACCTGTGGAAAATATTCGGGAATTATTTTTCCTAGCATCACATTACAGTCAGTGACCGTCAGAGGTCCGCCTTTCCTGTAGCATGCAGGGCCGGGTTCGGATCCTGCAGAATCGGGTCCTACCTGGAATCTTCCATTTTCATAGTGCAGTATAGACCCGCCACCTGCGGCGACCGTGTGGATGTGCATCATCGGGGAATAAAGGTGTATTCCGTCGATCTCGTTCTCAAATGAGCGCTCATATTCTCCGTTATAGTGTGCTACGTCCGTGGAAGTCCCGCCCATATCGAAACTTATGATCTCCTTGAATCCGGCAACCGCTGATACAGTTGCTGCCCCCACGATACCTCCGGCAGGACCTGACAGGATGCTGTCCTTGCCTCTGAAAGAAGCCGCTTGTGTCAGTCCTCCATTGGATTGCATGAACAAGAGGCTGGTTTCATCTCCATTGGATCGCAATACTGAATGTATCCTGTCAACATAGCGCTTTAATACGGGCGAAAGGTACCCGTCCACCATGGTCGTTTCCCCGCGTCCTATTATTTTTATGAGGGGGCTGATCTTATGGGATAGGGAAATATGTGTAAATCCTATCTCCTTTGCGACTTTTTCAATGGCAAGTTCATGTGCCGGGTAGCGATAAGAGTGCATAAGGGCTACTGCAAGGGAATATATTCCAGAATCATGAAGTTCTTTAAGGTCTTTCCTTAATCTGTCCTCATTAAGGGGGACCAACTCTTCACCATTGGAGTTGTAGCGCTCTTCAGCTTCGATAACGCTTTTATACAGAACTTCGGGGAGCTTGATGTCAAGTGCGAATATGTCCGGTCGGTTCTGATATCCTATTCTTAGGGCATCCCGGAAACCTTTTGTAACCACAAGGGCAAAGTTCTCGCCTTTTCTTTCAAGAAGCGCGTTCGTACCTACCGTTGTTCCCATCTTTATGCATTCAATGTCCTCTGTTGGCAATTGCTCATCTTCTCCGAGGTCAAGCATCTGTCTTATCCCTTCAATTGCTGCATCCTCGTAATGTTCCGGATTTTCCGAGAGTAGTTTATGGGTGAGGGTCTTTCCATTGGGGGACCTGCCAATAACGTCTGTAAATGTTCCTCCCCTATCTATCCAGAATTGCCATCTGTTTTTTTCGGACATGTTCAACCTCGGTAATTTGCAAAAATGTTTATCTATACAGCTCCTACAATTATTTATGTCGTTCTCATCCCTGGATGCTCAGATACTGCATACCCTGAACTCTTATGCTGGTTTTGATCCCTTTGTGGTCCTTTTGTCAGTGGCAGGGGATGATATATTGTGGCTACTGGTGGGTGCTATTTTGTTCATATCGATCTCAAAGGAGAAAGCTCTCTATTATTGCTCGATGATGCTTTTCCTGGTGGGGGCAGTCGCATTGATCAAATCACATTTAATGGTACCCCGTCCGGAAGATGTTCGATTTGTTGTGGAAGCCTCGGGCTATTCCATGCCAAGTGCACATTCGACAGCTGCCTTTGCAACAGCTATGTTCTTGTATCCGGTAGCAAAAAAATATGGTATTCTTATCTGGTCAGGTGCGATTGCAATGGCTTTAAGTCGTGTGTTTGCAGGTGTGCATTATCCTTCTGACGTGATGGCAGGAGCCGTGCTCGGTATAATGATAGGCTATTTGTGGTTACAGATCGAGGCCTATTTCCAAAAAAAGAGTATGTGAATTAATTAATGCTGCTCTCTGATCTTTCAGATCTGAGCTGTTAGCGAGAACATTCTTCACCAACTATCTTTATCGGATATCGTTCTGTAAGACATCCCAGGCAAAGTTCGTCCCTGTGAATACCTATTGATTTGATAAGACCTTCTATGCTGAGGTATCCGAGTGAATCAGCTGTGATGGCGTTTTTTACATCAATAAGAGGCTTTTTAGCGGCAATGAGCTCTTCCCTTGAAGCCATATCAATGCCCATGTAGCACGGTGCGATAATGGCAGGGCTTCCTATCCTTGCATGTACCTCTTTTGCACCTGCGTTACGTACCATCTCGATTATGCGTCTGGATGTTGTACCGCGAACAATACTGTCATCGAGGATGATGACCTTTCTATCCCTGAGGTTCTCAGCTATTGTGTTCATCTTAAGACGAACCGCTGTTTCCCTCATCTCCTGTCCCGGGAGGATGAAAGTGCGTCCTATGTATCGGTTCTTCATCAATCCTTCCCGATAATTGATGCCTGACTCATCAGAATAACCTATTGCAGAGGTGATCCCTGAGTCTGGTACGGGGGATACAATATCCGCATCTACCGGGTGTTCTTTTGCAAGTTCTCTGCCTATCTGCTCGCGAACCTTGTAAACAAGCTGACCATCAATGATGGAATCCGGTCTTGCAAAATAGATGTACTCAAAAACACAATGAGCACGGTTCTTTTCAGTTAACATCTGATGGCCTTCAAAACCATTTTCCGTTATCTCCACAACTTCGCCGGCTTTAACATCCCTTGTCAATTTACCGTTGAGTGTGTCGATAGCAACGCTTTCCGATGCAACTACATATCCGCCGTCGATCTCTCCTACGCATAGTGGTTTGAATCCCAGTGGGTCCCTCACAGCGAAAAGTCGATCGTCTATCATAATGGCGAGTGAATATGAACCTTTGAGCATTGACATAACTTCCTTGATGGACTCAAGGGGGTCGTGTATTAGCAATGCTTTGACAAGAAGGTGAGCTATGACCTCTGTGTCAGAACTAGTTATAAAAATGCGTCCTTCGGATTCCAGCTCATCCCGAAGTTCCTCTCCGTTTACAAGATTTCCGTTATGCGCGATGGCAAGATTTCCATTCTTGTAGTTCACCATTAAAGGCTGACAGTTGACTATGTTAGAATCTCCGGTGGTCGAATATCGGACATGTCCGACACCGAGCCTACCTTCGAGCTTCAACAGTTCATCCTTGGAATATACTTCCGGGACAAGACCCATGCCCTTGATGGACTTGAGTTTATCTCCGTTCTTTATCGTAATTCCTGTGGATTCCTGTCCCCTATGCTGCAAAGCATAGAGTGCATAATATATTTGGAGTGAAGCGGGTTTTGCCTGCGCATCAGCTTTATGCATCAACACGCCGACAACACCACATTCTTCTTTCATTTATGCTCCAAATGAGAAAACTCGATTTAGAATTTGCACTTTCTTTGCCACTGGTAGCTTCGCATGCGTGATGTTTTTCCGAATCCGCATGACGTGCACTGTTTTGTATGGATGTTGAGTGAAACGCTTCCACAGCGTCTGCATTTTGCATGTGTGCGTTTCTGCCTCTTACCCATTGATGGAGTACCTTTTGACATCTTTTAATCACCCTTTTGTATTATATAATATGTATTTTGCAGCCTATCTCTACTGCTGGTAAATTGTAATAATTATATCCGTGGATTTCTCCTGACGCATCTATTGTTCATATAGGTTACGGAGACACGTAGACTACGTTATCTCCTCTGATAACAACTCCACCTATCTTGCGAACGATCTCTCCGTCCTTTAATTCTTCTGCTTCGTCCAGAACAAGGTTCATGTGGACATCATATCCCTGAAGTACGCCTCTAAATTCTCTTGCGCCCTTCAATCTTACAATCACTGATGTGTTCAATGAATCATTCAATATATCCAGAGGTCTGTTTCCCATATCTATTGCCCCAATTGTGGTAATGAAATTATAATTTATAGTTCCTTATGTTGTATTTGAACTTGATAAGCGTTTAGTTCTTAACTTGAAGCTCCAATGGTGTAAATACAATATATAAACCTATCGAAATACGCAATATCATTTCAAACGTATTATAGTTGAGGTCATATATCATTCCTCCTCATCGAGTTGCTAATTACACTTCTAAATAACCACTTGTTTTTTATCCAAAAAGTTCAATCCTAGACCTTATGATAAGAGAAGGCTTAAAAATGGATGAGAGGGAGATCATTCCCGTTGTATTGACCATCGCCGGTTCAGACTCCGGCGGCGGTGCAGGTATCGAAGCTGATATCAAGACCCTTTCTTCCCTGTATGTGCATGGTGCATGTGCTATTACCTCAGTGACCTCACAGAACACCACAGGCGTTCAGAGTGCTTATGAGCTACCTCCAACCGTGGTATCCGACCAGATGGATGCAGTATGCACTGATATGGACGTCAGGTGGGCAAAGACCGGTATGCTTTCATCTGCCGATATTGTCAGGGCAGTTGCAGATCGTGTGAAAAAGTATGGCCTTAAAGTTGTCGTTGATCCTGTGATGGCCGCAGAGGCAGGTGGAGATCTTCTCGAACAGGATGCTGTATCTATCCTTAAAGATGAACTTTTACCCATCAGCTATGCTGTAACTCCTAACATCAGCGAAGCAGAGACCCTTTCAGGTATGTCCATAACTACCCGTGAGGATGCCATGGAAGCTGCAAAAGCCATAGCTTCCCTCGGGTTGAAGGCAGTTATCATCACTGGCGGTCATTCCGATGGGGTGGACCTTGTCTACGATTCAGTGACCGATGAGTTCACCGAAGTGTCTGGCAAGTTGATTGAAGGTGGGACTCATGGTTCAGGCTGTACTTATTCATCAGCGCTAACCGCCTATCTTGCAAGAGGCTATTCCCTTCAGGATTCCGCAATTGGTGCCAAGGAGTTCGTAGAATACGGCATCCTTTTGAGCAAGAACATTGGCAAAGGCATGGGTCCGGTGAACCAGATGGGTTATCTCCATACAATGGCAGCAAAAGAAAGCGTGTTGAGGAACACCGAGGAAGCTGTCAGGATGCTGGAAGATGATGTTAACTTCGCCAGCCTTGTTGCAGAGGTCGGTTGTAATATCGCCATGGCAATACCTCATGCCAGGGAAGTGAAGGATGTAGCTGCAGTTAACGGAAGGATCGTGAAGCTTCAGGGCAAACCCAAGGTCGTAGGATGTGTCAGCTTAGGGGCAAGCAGTCATGTGGCACGTATAGTATTGGCTGCGATGGAGTTCGATCCCAGTATGCGTGCATCAGTGAATATCTCCTATTCTAAGAACGTGCTTGCCATCTGTGAGGACATGGGACTTACCATATCATCTTTCAGTCGTCAGGAAGAGCCTGAGGACACGCACACCATGGATTGGGGTGTGACATATGCCATCGACTCGTATGGTCGTGTGCCTGTCATCATCTATGATGAAGGCGGTGTGGGCAAGGAACCAATGGTCCGTGTACTCGGAAGGGATGCAGTGGAAGTGGCAGGAATTGCTCTGGAGATCGCAGCACGTCTTACAAAAGAGCAGGCATGATTTTTTAAAATGCCTGCTTTATAATTTTTCTTCTCTTTTTATCTGACTGCCAGTACTTCCACTGGTGAGTTCCTGATAACTTTATCAGCGACACTACCAAGTTTGAACGTGCCGTCTGCGGTCATTCCAAGCGTACCTATCACCACCATGTCCACATTCTCTTTCCTGGCCGTGTTCAGGATCGTAGCTGCCGGATGTCCTTCTTCGATAATTGTCCTTACATCTATGTTGAGGGGCTTTCCCAGGTCCTTTACATAGGCGGTGATCCTCTCTCCCTTCTCCATAAGATGTTTGTGCCTTTCAGTTTTCCATTTCTCATCTGCGATACGGGCAAATTCCCTCCACTGCTCACTTGTCATGTGTTCAGTGGCAGCGACTTCCATTGAAGCGAGATAGTCTCTGTGCACTGTTTCAGGAGTTATCCCGACGGAATCCATCTCCATAACGTACAGCGCAAGAACACTGGCGCCACATGAGGATGCGATCTTCAATCCCGACATTACGGCCTTCTCTGCATTTACAGACCCGTCGGTAGCTATCAAAATAGTTTTATATTCTTTACAATTCGTAAAAATACCCCCGCGAATAGTTATAGGAAACTATCGCGGGGCAGAAAATAACTGTTTTGGTTAGCGAACTATCACTACGACAGTACCGTTGACATCAAGGACATCAACAGCCCTTCCTTCAGAGATGACCTCTTTCTCAATGGCCACACTTTCCGGTTCAAGCTCGATATCCTCACCATCTATATTGATGTTGATATTCCCTTTTGAGATGATCTCTGCAACTTCCACAGGGTCCATGGATGTCAGGGTCTTGATTATGGCTCCTGCCTGTTTCCTGAACTTCGGGCCTATGATGGCCATGTTCGGCTTAACGTTCACAGGCACATGCTCAAAGTCCGGCTCCCCGCTAATTACCTCTACGGTCGAGTTCGTAACACCTGTCAGGTCTGAAGCATCTCCAAGGGATGCATAGACCTCGATCTTTTCAAGGGGTGCGTTGAGTGCCATGCCAGATTCGGATTTGTATCTTCTGATACTGCCTGCAAGGTCCTTGATAAGCTCTCCGTCCTTCTCGATAGCCTCGTCGATGAGCATCTCATCAACAGCTGGCCATTCCTGGACGTGTATGCTTCCCTCTCCTATCCTTGAGTACATCTCCTCTGCAAAGAACGGAGCAAATGGTGCAAGCATGCGTGAGAGTCCATCAATGGCAACATACAGTGTGTACTGTGCTGCCCTGCGTGCTTCCTTGTCCTCACCATACAGCCTGGACTTCACAAGCTCGATATAATTATCTGCAAGGGTCTCCCATGCGAATCCCCTTATGGACTTGTATGCCTCGTCGAACTGGTATGCATCAAGGCTTGCGGTGACCGAACTGATGAGCCTGTTAAGATTGCTCAAAAGCCATCTGTCGATGACATTGAGTTTCTCCGGTTTGCCGGATGTGATCTCTGCAAGCTCGTCTTCGATATGGGACATGGAGAACCTGTAGATACTCCACATCTTAGTAAAGAACCGGGATGCTGATACCACGTCTTTCCATCTGAACATTACGTCGGAGCCTGTGGAACCACCTACTGCTGCCCACTGCCTGAATGCATCCGCACTATGGTCCTTGATGACCTCTTCAGGTGAGATGACATTTCCGAGGGATTTGCTCATCTTATGTCCGTCCTCTCCGAGAACCATTCCGTTGACGAGTATGGATTCCCAGGGCTTCTCGCCAGTAAGTGCCATTGAACGGAGGATGCTGTAGAAAGACCATGTGCGAATGATGTCGTGTCCCTGTGGACGCAACTGTGTTGGGTTCCTCATTTCCTTATCGCTGAGCCATCCTGCAACATGTAAAGCAGTAATGGATGAATCCATCCATGTATCAAGGACATCCTCTTCCGGCTCGAAATCCTCACAGCCGCACTTACATGCCACAGGTGGCTGCTGCTGCGTAGGGTCTATAGGGAGCCATTCCTCTTCAGCGACCATGACATCGCCACACTTCTTACAATACCAGACAGGTATTGGTGTTGCGAAGATCCTCTGGCGTGAGATACACCAATCCCATTCCATGGTTTTGGTCCAGTTCTGAAGCCTTACCTTCATATATTCAGGCAGCCATTCGATCTCATCTGCTGTCCTGAGTATCTCATCATTATCGATCTTCACGAACCACTGCCTCTCGGACAGTATCTCGATAGGTGTCTTGCATCTCCAGCACATTCCGACATTCTGCTCAAGCGTATTCTGCTCGTAGAGATACCCTTCGCTTTTGAGGTCTTCTATAATAGCCGCTTTACATTCAGGTATTGTCATCCCTGCGTATTTTCCGGCTATCTCGGTGATGATGCCGCTCTTGTCAATCCCCTTCCTTAATGGGAGGTTGTGTTCTAACCACCATCTGACATCCTGTTTATCTCCAAAGGTACAGATCATGACCGCACCTGTACCAAACGTTGGGTCGACATCCTTGTCAGCTATGACCTCTACATCATGACTGAACAGTGGTACTTTCATTGTCTGTCCGATGTATTGCTTATAACGCTCATCTTCCGGATTGATGGCAATGGCAACACATGCCGCAAGCAGTTCCGGTCTTGTTGTGGCTATCTCCAGCTTGTCGAAGTGCAGGAAGTTAAGTTTTGTATCCCTTGAATCGTATTCGACCTCAGCAAAAGCAATAGCTGTTTCACATCTTGGACACCAGTTTACGGGATGTTCTGCCTGGTACAAACGGTCCATATCTTTCATCTTGACAAAAGATGCCTGTGTCTTGACGTAGTACTCAGGTTCCATTGTGACGAACTCATTGCTCCAGTCAGTTGAGAAACCAAGGCGATGCATTGTTTTTCTCATCTTTTCAATGTTGCCTACGGTCAGTTCTTCACACATTTGCCTGAATTCTGTACGTGGTACCTGATTCTTTGTAATGCCGTGGGTTTCCTCTACCTTTACTTCAGTAGGGAGGCCATGGCAGTCCCATCCCTGCGGGAACATCACATTAAAGCCCTGCATCCTCTTGTATCGGGCAACAAAATCGATATAGCACCAGTTAAGGGAGTTCCCTATGTGGAAATTTCCAGTGGGGTATGGGGGTGGGGTATCAATGATATACTGGGGACGACTTTCGTCTTTCCAGTCAAAATGATACATTGACATATCCCAGTCGTTTTGCCATTTTTCTTCTATTTCGTGAGAATCGTATTCTTTAGGAATTGTCATTAAAACACTCCAATTATTATTGAAAAGTATCTATGTATTTTGATAGATTGAGAGGTTTTAGAATATTTAAAATATCTGGTTGGAACTCAAATATTGCACATTATTATTGCTTGTTCCAAAAAAGTTGAAAAGAGAATTAATTTTGTTCGGCCAGTTCCGGTTCCCAGCCAAATCTTTTCATGACCATCTTGATACGGGCATTGATCTCCCTCTTGTCAAACGGTTTTGAGATATAATCATCAATTCCAAGCTCCATTCCCTTAAGCTTGTCCTCTATCTCGGTCTTTGCAGATACCATTATGACCGCAATATCCCTTGCATACGGGTCTTCTTTCAACCTTTCAACAACCTCATATCCGTCCATGTCCGGCATCATGATGTCTAATAGTATAAGGTCTGGAAGCTCCTCAATAGATTTCTTGACTGCATCCTCTCCATTGTATGCCACAATGAAATCGTAAGGTTCGGTTGCAAGTGAAAGCCTGATAAGTTCCGGGATGTCCGGCTCATCATCCACTACAAGTATCTTGAGCCTTTCTTTATCTATCTTCTTCTGGGTATATTCGAGATCGATCTTCCCGTCAACGATAGTATAATGAACATCAAGGCTCTTCATCCCAATATCAGTGTGAAAGTTCCCTTTCTCCGTAATGTCTATTATAATATCGAAGAACGAGCGCATGAGTCCTTCTGTCTCTGGTGGAAGTATGCCTTTGCCAAGCATTGAAATAATGCTTCCCTGAGTATCACGAACTTTTCTCTCGAGGAACTTGATAAAATTCTCAACTACCTGTAGGTTATCCTTTGAGAGTACTGTAAGGTCATCAAGGACCATGATGGAACCTGGTTTATCGTCGAATATCCTTGATGCGTGTGACCCGATCTTGATGTAATCGGTTGCAGAACCGCAATAGAAGGTATTCGGGTCGTTCTTGCCTGGTCCTTCGATATCAATGAACCACATTCTCTCAATGTGGTCATTGATCTTGAACCCGTACTCCTCGAACTTTTCGAGCACATGTTTCCTTGAGGTCTTCAGGCATAACCACACAATGTTCTTTTCAGGATTGCATTTAAGTGCAGAATATGTGTAGAAATAGATCATTCTCTCGCTAAACACATTCAAAGGTGCCAGCATCAGTGTGTTCTTCGATGCCAGTTCTTCACAAAGTGTTTCTATGATCTTAGTTGTTTCTTCCGCAGACATCTTACCCTCATCCAATTACTTAGGTCACTATTGTTTTTTTTGTAATATTAACCTTTTCAAAAAAACCTATCTTTTCAGATGTGAATATACACTTTCAGATCGGCAATAAATATTCCATTATATCGATAAGATATTTGTGAATGATATATTTATGGCACATGGCTCAAAGAGAAAAGAATGTATTTGAATTACAACGATATAATAGTAAAAAAGATGCCTTCCGGTCAGGAACACTGACCTGTGGGCGTTTGGCTTCAAGTGCCAAAAAAGGCACCTATGTATCTTATCGATGTTCTTAATTGAGCTGTTCTTTCAAAAGCTCGACACTGCGTGATAATGCATTGTCCATGCCTGAAGGATCTGTTCCTCCGCCGCGTGCCATGTTAGGACGGCCTCCGCCGCCTCCGTCGACCATCGTTGACATCTCCTTGACTATGGCACCAACGTTAACACCCTTTTTCACAGCATCACTTCCAGCAGCTGCAACGATCTTCACTCCATCCATCTCACTGATAAGGATTGCAACAACATCATTTTCCTGTGTAAGCTCTCCGGCTGTCTTTGTGAGATCTTCGCTGTCAGCATGAGGTATTGTCTTTGTGATGATGCGAATCCCGTTCACATCTTCAGCATCGTTGACAAGCTGGCTGACCCTTGAGTGTGCAAGCTCTTCCTTGAGCTTGTTGTTCTCTTTCTTAAGTTCCTTCCATTCATCGAAGAATCTCTCGATTGTCGAAGGAAGCTGTTCTGCTGATACTCGCAACGTTTCAGATGAATCGCGTACAAGGGATTCAATATCCTGCATGGCAACAACTGCTGCTTCACCGGCTGCGTATTCCAGACGTTCTACGCCATCCTGTATGCGCTCTGTCTTCAGTATCTTTATTGGCCCTACCAGGCCGGTGTTCGTACAGTGCGTACCTGCGCATGCCTCGATATCGTTTCCGACCTGAAGTACACGTATCATCTTTCCTGGAGGCACTCCTCCCTGATACAGGCGGAACCCGTATTTCTGCTCGGCTTCTGTCCTGTCCATCCAGTCGCTTATGACACGCTTGTTCTTCATGACAGTGCGGTTTGCAATAAGCTCTATCTGGTTGGCCTCTTCCTGGGTTATACGTTTGTAGTGTGAAATGTCAAGACGTGCACGGTCTGCGAACTTCTGTGCACCTGTCTGCCAGATGTGGCTGCCGAGAACTTCTCTTGCAGCATCATTGATTATATGGGTTGCAGTGTGATGTCTTGCATGTGCCATACGGCGCTTTTCATTGACTCTGCCGACCACCATATCGCCTTTTCGTATGTGCAGCTCGTCCTCTATCTCGTCTATGGTGTGCACAACTACGCCATCATACATCTGGGTGTCAACAACTTTCAGTACAACATCTTCGACTGTAAGGCTTCCGTGGTCTGCTGGCTGTCCTCCGCCTTCAGGGTACATCAGGGTGTTGTCAAGCACTATGTGGTTATCGAACACATCAAGGACCACTGCATCGAAATCCATTCTGTTGGGCTCATCGTAGAACAGTCTCTTCGTCTTGGGCAACCTTGAGAGCCTGTCAGCGAAAGGAACTACTTTCTCTTCCTTTTCTTCGGACTGGCTGTGTTTGTCTGCAACAAGGGAATAGAAATTGTCTGGCAGGTCTACCTCGACACCTACGTCAGATGCTACCGCTTTTGAGATCTCTGGTGGTATGCCGTGACTGTCATACATGTCGATGATGGTTTCCAGTGGCATTTTCTCACCGCTCTCTTTGTAATGTCTGGCGGATTTCTCCATCATTCTTCTTCCACGTTCGAGAGTTTCCGCAAACTTACGCTCCTCGTGTTGGAGGATGTCCTTGATCACATCGAACCTTTCCCGGAATTCGGGATATTCCGGCAGGTTGTTGATATGCATCTGTACTATCTCAGAAATAGGGATCTTTATGTCAAGGTCCTTCATCATCCTGAGGGTTCTGCGTATGACAAGTCTTGCCAGATATCCGGCTTTCACATTGGATGGTATGATGCCATCGCCAAGCATGAACGTCAGGCATCTTGTGTGGTCAGTTATGGCATAGACGTTCTCCACAGGCTCCATGATGGAGCTGAGCTTGTCCGCAGTGATGCCAATGCTTGCTGCCACCTGTTTTCTCAATTCCATCAGGTTTGCCTTCTCGCTTACGTCCATAAGTCCTGCAAGGCGTGCATTCTGTGAAAGGATAAGTGAATATTCATTGTCCTCCAGCTTGTGTTCGATACCTGCAAGTCCCATCAGTTCGTTCACAATACTGGGGAAAATCGCATCATAGATGGTAGGTGAACCCTTTGAAGCCCAGACCAACCTTTCCAGTCCGTATCCGGTGTCCACGATATAATTGTCCATCTTGGAATACATGTCACCTTTGATGTCGATATCTCCATTTTTGTCCTTCTTGAGGTTCATGAACACAAGGGTTGCGACCTCAAGTCCTCCAATGAGCACTTCAACACATGCTCCTGCATTTCCACCGCCTGCCCATGGTTCCTCTTTATAGGTGACTGCCAGTGGGTCCGCGCCAAGGGCATTGAGAAGTCCGTCACACAGTTCAAGGGTATGCTCTTTCCAGTATATTTCCTCGTTCTTCGTGTTGAATGCATGGTGTGCCATCATCTCGAAAGTGGTGAGGTGTCTTCCACTCCTTCCCACAGCATCAAGGTCTGAAAGCCTTATGCATGGCTGGGAGATCGTCAGCGGATTCGCGGGTGGGGGAACCTGGCCTGATGTGACGAATGGCTGGAAATCAGCAATTGACGCAATTGTCAGGTATATATCATCTCTCCATCTGGCGATGACTGGGTATCTTTCTATCCGGGTATGGCCCTGCTCTTCAAAAAAGTTCAGGTAGAACTCTCGCATGTCTGGGAGCTCTAACTCTTTTTTGAACACTGGGTTCCCAATAAATGAATAAGGGTCGCATGGTGCATCTCCACAGGTAGACCTTTCCATGTCTCGTGTCCAAAAGAAACTACCACATTTGGGGCACTGTTTTCTAACAAAACCGTTATCAGAGAAAAAATCGATTTGATATTCATCTTCAAGCATAATGATTCCAACTGTAGTCGTTATTCTATAATCATAATGTGTAAATTAAATAATTAGTGAAACGTGTTCTATCCGTATCCTTCAATGGTTTAAATACATTTCTCATTTTAGCAGTTTATCTTCAAAACTTTACATATGTATATTTCTTATCAATGGCGCACGATGGTGATATTTGGAATTACCTCTCCTCAGTGTGTCCACATGTGTACATAATTATCTGTAATAACCCTCATTCCATGGACATGCCTATTATATGCATGTTCATGATTTTTGTAAATCAGGTATGAAGGGATGGTGTTCATAATGCAAGCAGTAAAATACATGTCATTGGTTTTCAGAGGCGTAGTAGAAGAATACAACAATACTGGTGTCCGTCCATCTGTCTTTATGGATGCTGCCGGTGATCTTCAGGTCTATATATGTGACCCTATAATCGATGATCCTGGGGTGCCTGAGGGTATCAATGAAAAGGAACTGGAGATAAATGGTGGACAGTTCGTTGGTTTCCTTGACAATCCTTTCAATACAAATTACAATAAGATAAGACCGGAAATGAATATCCCTCAGTGAGATACATTTGCTTGCAGCCTTTCTGCTCCTGTTCCTTTTAAATTCATACTCCTTCTCTTTTCTATTCTTGTTCCATTAACTATAATACTCCAAAGAACAAAGAATGTACAATGTCAAAACGAATCCTTCTTACCAATGATGATGGCGTATATGCTGCCGGTATAAGGGCAGCTTATCGTAGTGTGTCCGACCTCGGTGATGTTACCGTCTCAGCACCAGCTCAGCAGCAAAGTGGTGTGGGTCGTTCCATATCCCTATTCGAACCCCTGCGTATAACCCGTACTACCATTGACGGTATTGAGGTACATGCGATCGGTGGTACTCCTACTGATTCTGTTATTCTCGGCATCTTTACGATCATGAAGGGATTGCCCGACCTTATCCTTTCCGGTTTCAATATCGGTGAGAACATCAGCACAGATACTATTACTACCTCCGGGACCATCGGAGCCGCACTGGAAGGTGCAAGTTATGGTGTTCCTGCCATTGCCGCATCCTTGCAGGTGACCGAAGAGGGATTGAAATTCGATGATCTCCGGGATTTCCAGCATGACTTCGATGTTGGTGTAAAATTCGTGAACGGTGTTGCAAAAAAGGTCCTTAAAAATGGTCTGCCTGAGCATGTCGATCTTTTGAACATCAACATCCCTCATTTTGTGGAAAATGACACTGAAGTTGAAATAACACGGCTTGCTCGCAAGTTCTTCCGGACGGATGTGGAGGAACGCCACGATCCAAGGGGAAGGCCATATTACTGGATAGCAGGTGATCTTATACATACAGCCGAAGAAGGCACTGATGTTCACGCCATAGAAAAAGGTCACATCTCAGTGACACCTATATCACTGGATGCAACGTCTCCCATCAACTTTTCAGAAATTGAACATCTGGTATGACCTTACGGTCAGATGTTCAATATATACGTCTGAATACTCAATTCAACAGAGATGCTTTCTCTGATCCATTGATGTCTATCTTGAAGGGATGGTTTCATCTATTTCCATCCCTTTTCTGTAAATATCCAAGGGCTTCCTGTGTGCTTTTGAATATTGTGACATCCTTGTCCTGTATCAACTTGTTCAGGGCCGTGTCAGAGCTGATCGACCGCATAACTTCCGGCTGTACGGTTGTCAAATATACCTTGCCACCTGTTCCTTTTCTGGTAATAATGAAGCTTTTCAACCTTTCTATGCCTGTGGTATCAATAAAAGGAACATAACGCATTCTGATGATCATATGAGGCTTGCTCATATGGATGTGTTCATCTACCTTGTTCTCGAATACTGCCATTGCGCCAAAGAAAAATGGACCATTTATCGTATATACCGCTACATTATCCTTTAGGTAAGGGTCTGCAAGTATAGTGGCATTTATTCCTTCGGAAGGGTCGTAGCTCTCCATTGACTGGACCTCGATTATGTTGGTCAGGCGTATGAACAGCAGTATTATCGAAAGGAACATGCCTGCCTGAATGGCAAATACAAGGTCAGTTAGCACCGTTAATGCAAGTGTAGTCAATAGGACGAACGTATCCATTTTGCTGATATTCATCGTGGTCCTGATCTCATCTACATTGACCATTTTGATCGAGACAAGTACTAGTATACCTGCAAGATATGCTTTTGGAATGTACTGTGCTATCGGTCCGAAGAATATCAATATTCCGAAGAGCACCAATGCATGAATGACTCCTGACATGCGGGTCTTGGCGCCTTCTCTTATATTGACCGCACTTCTTGCGATCGCTGCCGTTGCGGGAATGCCTGCAAAGAACGGAAGGATGACGTTTGCAATTCCCTGCCCTATCAGTTCCTTGTTGCTGTTATGCTTGGTGTTCGTCATCGCATCACAGACCACGGCACAAAGAAGGGATTCTATGGTTCCGAGAAGAGCTATGGTAAATGCTGCCGGAAGGACCGCATACATGAGTCCTATGTTGATGTCCAGCATGTGGATCTGGGGTATCGTACTTGGTATCTCTCCAACGATGGGTATCTCAAGGTCGAAACGATATGTGAGGATCACTGAAAGTACCAAAGTTATGATGGAGGCCGGAATGTTCTTCAGGTATTTTATGTTTGACAATGCCTTTGGAAGCAGCAGCATAAGTATTATGGTGCCTGCAAACATGCTCAACGCCAAAATATTCATCATGTCAATGCCTGTGAAAACATCATAAACGGTTTCCCAGACACGTTCGCGCGCAGGCAATACCAATCCGAACACATTGGACAGCTGTCCGATCAATATTATTATACCGATACCGCTTGTAAATCCGGATATGACCGGCAATGGGATGTATTTTACAACTTTACCCAATCTGAATATGCCGAATAGTATCTGGAAAATACCTGCTAAGAACCCTGCCAACAATAACCCTTCAACACCATGGCCATTGACGGTTGATAATACAATGACGGTCATGGCACCGGTTGGTCCGGATACTGAATAACGGGAACCGCCAAAAGTGGATATAAGCATTCCTGCAATAATGGCAGTGTAAAGCCCCATTACCGGCTCAACTCCGGAAGCGATCGCAAAAGCGATGGCAAGTGGAAGTGCCACAACTGCAGTGATAAGACCTGCTTTCAGGTCGCTCAAAAACGATTCTTCAAAATATTTCTTAACTTTCTGTTCTGTTCTCATTGGATCAAGTCTGTGTTATTTTAGTCTGAAAAATAGATCCGTAATTATATAACTTTTAAATAATATGTCTGAACGATACCGTAAATAGAGTACTCCAGTAAATAGTTTTTGGATATATCCTAACGATTGACGAATAAGGTAAATGCATGACTATATTTTGGGAACATAAAATAAGTCAGGTTCGAAGAAATTGTAGGTATGGAATTATTGTGTTTTTTTATCATTTGTTAACATTGTTAACTTCTTGAGGACCAATGGTCCTAATTACAGGTTCACAAAGAATATGTTCAATATGAACTTATTTTCTTTATAGTGTATTTTAAAGGGGGAGTGAAGTGAGAATTAAAAAGAATATGATGATTTGTATTGGAATATCCTTGATATTTCTGTTAATGGTTGCGGGGAATGCTATAGCAAGCACGGGACCAGTGGTTGACATCGAGAAATATACATTAGGCACGGATGGCGTCTGGTATGATGCTGATACTCAAGCAGAAGGTCCAGAAATCCCTGTTGATTCTACTGTTGAGTGGAGGTATAATGTCACAAACACAGGTATTTTGAACCTCGAAAATGTTAATGTTATCGATAACCAGGGTGTAGTTCCTGTCCGGGAGATCGATTATATCGGTAATAATGATAATATACTGGAACCTGGAGAGGTCTGGATTTACAAAGCCAATGGAACAGCTAAACTCGGGCTGTATGAAAACCTCGGTCTTGTGCATGCTGAGTCTGTGTTTCCAGGGGGAGGGTCTTTTGCACCATTTTTACCTGTTGATGATAGCGATCTCAGCCACTACCTTGGCATTGAGGATGTCGAAATCCCAGAGTTCCCGACCATTGCACTCCCAATAATGGCAATACTCGGACTTGCATTCTTCTTCCAGCGCAGGAGGGACTGAGGTCTAATTAATTGGAGGTTAAAATCCTCCATCTATTTTTTTTGGAAAAAAGATGCAATATGTGTTTTTTGTTGTATTATTTGATGTGTATTGATTAAGTCCAGTAATGTATAAGCATTATCTTTTAAGTTTGATCGTCATTTCTTTCCAGTCCTCTTCCACACCATGCAATGTCTCCACAGAAGAGCCGGTCATGGCTGCGAGTATCTCTGTAACGAAATGGTTGATCTCTATGTTCTTTCCATCAACTGTAAGTTCTACTTCCATTTTTTAATCTCCTATTATCGTTTTACCTTTCATGTCCCTGTAGAACGGAACTCTGCGATCGATGGATCTGCGTAGTAGTTCCGGCAGTTCATCAGGCTCTGCTTCTGAGACGTCGATAAGGTTGTTGTTGACCAGCAGGCAAGGTTTAAGCTTTCCATCTGCGGTTATCCTGAGCCTGTTGCAGTTGGCACAGAACTCCGTATTTTCAACCGGCCTTACGAACTCTACCTCAGCACCATCGATGACGTATTTCTTACGGTGGTGCATGTTACGCATGGTAATATTGTTTGCATGCTGTTCAAGTTTTTTCTCTATCCTGTCCGCATCAAGATTGTACTGTGCACCATCTCTGAAATCCATCACCTGTATTATCTGTAATATCAGGTTGCCTTTTTTACTTCGGACAAGCTCCAGCATGTCCTCGATCTCATCTTCATTGATGCCTTTGAGAAGTACCATGTTCAGTTTGACAGGTGTCAGTCCGGCACTTATGGCAGCATCTATCCCTTCAAGGACCTTCTGCAGGGTTTCCGGGCTTCCGTGAGTGATGTATGCATACTTTTCAGGATCGAGGGTATCAAGACTGACATTGACACGGTCCAGTCCGGCCTCTTTCAGACCGAATGCGCGCTCTTTGAGATATACACCGTTCGTTGTAACTGAAACATCCTTTAGTTTTGGAAGTTCTCGAAGTATGTCCTCGAAATCCTTCCTGACAAGGGGTTCCCCTCCGGAGAACTTGACCTTGTTGACGCCGAACTTTGCCGCAGTGCTGACAATGGCAGAAATTGTCTTTGCGGACATTTCTTTCCTGCTTCCCTCATCACCTTCGCTGTGGCAATAGATGCAATCAAGGTTGCAGCGGTTCGTAATTGAGATCCGAAGACTTGTAACAGTACGTCCGAACCTGTCTGTCAAACTATTGCTGGATGGATTCATGGTCGTGTACACAAAATGATTCTTAAGTTGTGAAACAGATGGTAATCGATATATATAAAACCAACTCAATTAGTGCCATGAAACGATCGGTCCTAATTGCAGGAACGCATAGCGGTGTCGGTAAGACGACTGTCGCTATGGGAATTATGGCGGCTCTTACCAAAAGGAACCTGAAAGTACAGCCTTACAAGGTTGGTCCGGATTATATCGACCCCACTCATCATACAGCTATCTGCGGGGTGTCCTCAAGGAACCTTGACACTTTTATGATGGGCGTGGATGGTGTTCGCAGAACTGTGGATAACAGTTACAAAGATGCTGATGTCTCTGTCATAGAAGGCGTTATGGGGCTTTATGACGGTATGGACTCCACGGAGATCGCCAGCTCGGCACATGTTGCAAAGTCACTTGGTATACCTGTCATACTGGTAGTGAACGTACATGGTATGTCCAGAAGTGCCGGTGCTATTGTAAAAGGTTTTACCGAATTCGACAAGGACGTTGAAATTGCAGGTGTTATCCTTAACAGGGTGGGAAGTCCACGCCATGCAAAGCTGATCAAGGATGTCCTTCAGGATATTCCGGTCCTGGGCACTGTTCCGAGGAACAATGATGTGAAAGTCCCTTCAAGACATCTTGGTCTGCATATGGCATCTGAGCAGGATTATGATGTAGATATGCTTGCAAGTTTCATTGAGGAAAATGTCGATATCGACACAATCCTATCTCTTGCACGCGAACCTGTTAAGCCTGAAGTTGAAGATGAAAGGTGTGTCGGAAATATGTCCGAGGTCACCATAGGTGTTGCCAGGGACAGTGCATTCTGTTTCTATTATGAAGAAATGTTCGATATGTTCAGGAAATGTGGTGCGAACATTGAGTTCTTCAGTCCTCTGGATGGTGAACTTCCTGAGGTGGATGGTCTGTATTTCGGTGGAGGTTATCCGGAACTCCATATCGCAGAACTTGAGCGATCGAGCACTACAAAGAAGCTCAAAGACCTTTCTGCGGATGGTATGCCCATCTATGGTGAGTGTGGCGGCTTGCAGTATCTGTGCAGTTCCTATGAGATAGAGGATGTTGTGTACAAGATGGCAGACCTTTTCCCTGCAGAGACCGTGCAGACAAAAAGGCTTCAGGCACTTGGCTATACAGAGGGTATAGCAAAAGGCAAGTTCATAAAAGGACCTGTCAGAGGTCATGAATTCCATTATTCTCTGACGGAATGCGATAGTGATTCAAGGCTTGCTTACGAAATGTCCCGTGGTAAAGGTATCATGAACGGAAAGGATGGTATCATGGAGCACAATTCCCTTGCAAGTTATATGCATGCGCACCCTGGCTCGTTCCCTGTGGACAGTTTTGTGGAACAATGTCGCCAGTACAAAAAGAGATAAATCATTACTGAGGGGGAGTTTCCCCTTCCTTTTTCTCTTCATTCCCTTTTTCGTTATCTTTTTGCATTCTGTTCTTGAACCACGTCCTCCTGCTATAATATCCTAAAGGATGTTTTACCCCTTTGCATATCTCATCCGGAGCATAACAGTTGCCGTAGGTCCTCATCGTGTTGCAGGATGGCGGTTTATATGTTGTGCCTGATGAAGTTCCAGCGATGTGTTCTATCTGGTAGCGTGTTTTTTCCTCATCAAAGTCCGGGGAGATGTTGAACATTGCCACCACTTCGTCAACGGACATCCCGATGTTTATTAAGAACGAGGTCATTGCAAATCTCATCGAATGGGCAAGGTTCACTCCGGCACGTACATTTGCGATCGCTTGCGTGATGCATGGTGGGAACAGTTCACTTTCGACCTTCTGGAATTCTCCGACTCCGAATTCGGTCTTCTTCTTTTCCAGTTCTTCACTGATCGTATCCGTATGTGGGATGCAGGCTTCACATATCTCTTTTGGAACGGTTACTGGAAGGGAGTTCTGAATCCGCAGGCGTATGGCCTCCTGGAGTAGGCGGGCAAGCTCTTCCTTGCTTATCTTTACGTAGCCTTTCTTCATCTTCCTGTTTACCAGTTTCCAGTTAAGGTCCTTCAAAGGACTTGCAAGTTTGATATAATCCGTAAAATGCAGGTCGAAAAATATGTCATGGGTTTCCGGATTCTCGTAGATCTCCGCATTGATCTTAAAATCAGTAGCCAGGTCCTGTAGGAACTCCGGTTGTTGTGTTTTCAATAAATGGTATGCAGCTTTGGCTTCAGCTAGCGCATATTTTCGGGTCAAAAAAGGATCATCTATGCACGAGACCAGTATCCTTGAAAAAGGGTAGGACAACAGTTCAGTAAGTATCTTTCCTTCTTCTGAACTGGAGGGGGATGGTTTTTCGATCTCGCCTTCAAGTGCTTGTATCACACGTTCCTTTCCTCTTATGCGTGCGGATTCCAGTGCACGTGAGGATAGTAGCCTGTCCGGTGAAAATCCGAGACTTCCGACATATTCGGATGCCTCGGAAACAAAGGGGTATAAGGCGAGATGTCTGTTATCCATTTTAGTCTGATTCAATTCTTGGTGCCAGCAGATATCCAATGCTGCCGTTTCCGTTGGCAATGCTGAAATTGATCTTTATAGGGAAATCGTTGCCTAGGTGAAGGGAGATCTCGTTGGATTTTGAAGCGGGTTTAATAATGTCTGACAGGTAGTCAAGTGAGAACAGTGAACGCACTTGAGATGGCTTGATGTCAATAAGCTGGTCACGTGTCATGGTGAGCTTCACACGGTCGGTGTCACCCTCTGCTTCCATGAAGAAGGATTCTCCTTCAACACCAAGTAACATATGGTCACTTATCTTCTCAGCGGCTTTAACAGCTTTTTGCAGGTCCTTTCCGTTAAGGACTATCTCTGCTGGCAGTTCAAGCTGTGGAATTCTTGGTTCTGCACGTATCGTGGATGGGTCAAGCAGTGAAACTGTGTATGAAAAACCGCCTATCTGGATCTTCAGTTTCTTTGATTCCTCATCGAGTTCCATCTGGACCTTATCGTCCCTGTCTGCAACTCCCAGTATGTCATTGATCCTCGAAAGGTCCAATCCCAACTCACAGTCGTCTGCTTCAAAGTCATCGAATGCCTCTGGGGTAAGGTCAAAACTTACCATCGCAACGTTTGCAGGGTCGACCGCCCTTACAATAACTCCTTCTGGTGAAATCCTGAACCTTGCTTCGTCCACGAGTACAGAAAGCGTTTCGATCGAATCCTTTAGAAGATATGCATCAATTGTCGCCTTGAACATGTTGTTTCTCCACCAAATATCTCAATTTCAACTTGCTTATATCATTTCCCATATATATGTTTTCACTGCCTTTTTCAGTAAACATATATATTAGTCGTACTCACGCCATGTGAAGCCACATTTGATACATTTGAAAAATCGTGTTTCCGACTCATCGGCAGACCTTAACTGTCTTAGCCACCAGTATGCAGTATTGTTTCCACATTCTTCGCATCTTGCAGTTGTTGTGGGCAGTCCTATGTCAGTATCACCTTCAAGGACAGTTACCTCTCTTTCTTCTCTTGATGATGTGCTCATAAGTTCTGGAGCGGCATCCTTAGTTTTTTCATATCCACATTTTCGACATTTAAGCGTCCCTTCGATCGGGTGCATCATACTTTTACATTTTTGACAGAATTCCATTAATATCATCTCCTGCATCGTCTATCATTTTTCGGTGGTCGAAAGCCAGTTCTGGCAGTTTTTCGAGATCGAACAAAGCTACATCCGCTGCATCAGTGTTCGCTTCCGGCTTTCCATGACCTGTTGCGAGATAGCATACGGACACAGTGTGCCCACGAGGATCGCGTGAAGGGTCCGAATATACTCCGATCAATTTAACAAGATCGATAGATAATCCGGTTTCTTCAAAAGATTCCCTGATTGCCGCAGCTTCAGTTGTCTCGCCTACCTCTACAAAGCCACCAGGTAGTGCAAATTCGTTTTTGAACGGATAATTGTTCCGTTTTACGAGTACAATCTTACCATTTAAGATGATTACGGCATCAACGGTCAATAGGGGTGTTATTGGGACTGGCATTTTTTACAGAACCTTATACATTTAGCGAGATACTATATATGATACCTGTTATAAAGATGCTTTATTATGATAGAAAACGTACTTTGGATTGCCGTCGCATTAATGGTGGCATCTGCTATCCTACCTCCAACCAAAAGGATAAAGTTTCTGATTGGCGGTTTAGGATGGGTATTCTTTTCACTACATTGGGCTTACCAGCCATTACATTATATCGCGATAAACGATTATTTCAATGTAATACTTACTTTAGCCATTGCTCTTTTCTGCCTGTTCATGGCACAGAACATGGTCCGTGGTTACAGTAGTTCCTCAGTTTCTGAAGAAAAGGGTCATCTCAATATTGTGCTAATGGCTACAAGTGCAACTGCTCTTGGTTCTCTTTTCTATTTCCCTTTTGCAAACATACCTTCGCTCAATCAGTGGATAATCTCCACAGTTACTGGTGATACGGTATGGATGCTCCAGACGCTGGGGCATGATGTGGTCGCAAGCGGTAATGGCGTGGTCTATAACGGATATGCTGTTAATATCATACTTGCCTGTACTGCTATTGAGAGCATTGCTTTGTTCACTGGTCTTATAATCTCTATAAACGCTCCGAAAAAGAAGCTCTTCCAGGCTTTCATGGTGTCGGTTCCAGTGATCTACACATTGAACCTTATCAGAAATACCTTTGTGATAGTCGCATATGGTGAACAGTGGTTCGGCCCTGAAAGTTTTGAAGTTGCTCATCATATTATTGCCAAGTTCGGATCAGGGATCGCACTTTTTGTCATCGCCTATGTGGTAATGCGAATATTGCCTGAACTGCTTGACCTGATCGATGGTCTGTGGGAAATGACTACAGAACAGTTAAGGTCGTTCGTACGTAAGATCTAAGGGAACCGGAAATGTTAGCTAAAGATTCTCTTTCATGGGTAGTTACTGTAGTTATCCTAACAGCTATTTTCCTGACCGCAGCGTTCTTGACGGGAATTGATCTTGTATGGTATCTGTTCTACCTCTTTCTCTTCCTTACCTTCTTTGTCATCTGGTTCTTCCGGGACCCTGGCAGGAATACCAAGATATGTGACCATTGCATGTTCTCAGCAGCCGACGGCAGAGTTATTGATGTCAGTGGACAACGGGTATGCGTATTCATGAATGTCCATAACGTGCATGTGAACCGTGCTCCCATCTCTGGTGTCGTAAAGAGCATAACTCACAAAAAAGGTGGCTATTTGCCTGCTTTTCACAAGGATTCTGAACGGAACGAACGCACCGTCACAGTGATAAAGAGCAGCCATGGTGATGTGAATGTTACTCAGATAGCCGGTGTAATGGTTCGCAGGATAGTTTCCTACGTCAATGTAGGGGATGAGCTTGTCAATGGTGAGAAGATAGGGATGATCCGTTTTGGTTCCCGTGTCGATGTGACCATTCCGGAAGATTTTGATATTACCTGTAAGGTCGGAGACCGTGTGTATGCAGGCGAAACGGTAATCGCAAAAGAAAAAGGCTTTAAGGTACGGAAATGACTTTTATAAAACTACTTAAGATCCCGGATGTTGTGACCCTTGGCAATGCCATGTTCGGTATGCTTTCAATTTTCAGCGCATTTTCTGGGAAAGCTGATCTCGCTTTCATCTTTATTCTCTTGGCAGCTATTGCTGATGGTGCGGATGGGTTTCTGGCCCGCAGAATGGGATCAAGTTCCATAGGTGAAAATCTTGATTCACTTGCAGATGCTATCTCTTTTGGTACGGCACCGGCAGTTGTCATCTTTTTGATATATGGGCATCTCCAGCCTTCTCTCGTGGGTGCTGTTGCCTGTATCTATGTTATCTGTGGTGTTCTCAGACTTGCGAGATTCAACACAAAGAACAAGGCTATCCCTGATTTTGAAGGGCTTCCAATAACTGCTGCAGCTGCTGTTCTTGCCTCTTACCTGTTAATGGGGGATAAATACATAATATTGTATGGGATCGTTACGATAATGCTTTTGTTATCATATCTTATGATAAGTGAACATCCTTATCCCAAACTTCGACATCCCAAAGCAATGGCCATTATGGCAATCATCTTCATACTTCCGATATTGTCCTATTTCATCCTGCCGGAATATCTTTTCATCTTTGCCACATTAATGTTCTTATTATTGCTTCTCTATCTCGAATCCCCTATAATGAAGATCCCTCGGCAGTATTATGATGAATGAACAATAAATAGAAAAAGTGAAGGGAAGTGTCCCTTCATTGATCATTGCTCTGCTGTCGCTGTTCTCACACTGACCACGATACCCCGGTCATCAGCATCCACGTCTATGGTAGAACCTTCAAGGGCCTTTCCTTCAACGATCAACTTTGCAACTGCTGTTTCGACCTGGTTCTGAATGACGCGCTTGAGGGGTCGCGCTCCAAAGGCTTCACTATAGCCAGCTTCACCAAGGTAATGTTTCGCCTTCTCTGATATTTCAAGCTCCATTCTCTTCTCTTTAAGCCTCTGTATGAGGTCAGCGACCTTAATGTCAACAATGCTCACAAGCTGTTCCCTTGTCAGTGGTCGGAAAATGGCCAGTTCGTCGATACGATTGATGAATTCCGGTCTAAAATATTTGGCAAGTTCATTCTGCGCCATCTCCTGCATTTCTGCGTAATCTTCACCTTCTTCCAGTTTAGAGATGGTGCGGTCAACGCAGATATTAGATGTCATGATGATCAGTGTATTCTTGAAATCCACTGTTCTTCCATGCGAATCGGTCAGTCTTCCATCATCGAGTATCTGGAGCATGACATTGAACACATCAGGGTGGGCCTTTTCTATCTCATCAAAGAGAACAACTGCATAAGGTCGTCTGCGAACTGCTTCTGTAAGCTGTCCTCCTTCCTCATGACCTATATATCCCGGAGGCGCTCCGATAAGGCGTGCGACGGTATGCTTTTCCATGTATTCCGACATATCGATGCGTATCATATTGTTCTCATCATTGAACATTTCTGCAGCAAGTGCCTTTGCAAGTTCGGTCTTGCCAACCCCTGTAGGTCCAAGGAAAATGAAACTTCCAATGGGTCTTTTCGGGTCCTTGATGCCTGCATAAGCGCGTATGATCGCATCGGAAACCGCTTTCACTGTCTCGTTCTGGCCTACAATTCTCTCATGAAGTTTATCTTCCAGATGTGTAAGCTTCTCACGTTCCCCTTCCATCAACCTTGTTATGGGAATGTTGGTCCATTGGCTTACTACCTGTGCAATATCCTCTTCCCATACTTCTTCCTTGAGGAGCATGTCATCCTGTTGTTCCTGCAGCTTTGTCTCCTCTTCTTTATACTGATGTTCAAGAGGGGCTAGTGTGCCGTATTTCAGCTTTGAGGCCAGCTCGAAATCACCGCTGTTCTCAGCAAGTTCAAGCTGTGTCTTAATATCCTCGATCTGCTGTTTCAGTGATCCCAGGTTTGCAATGGTGTCCTTCTCACTCTGCCACTTCGCACGCATGGCATCGGATTCAGCACGAATGTCCGCAAGTTCCTTCTCAAGATCAGCCACTCTTTCCTTTGAAACCGCATCCTTCTCTTTTTTCAGGGCTTCTCTTTCTATCTCGAGCTGCAATATCTTACGGTCTGCCTCATCAAGCTCGGACGGTTTACTGTCAATGGCCGTTCTGACCTTTGCGGCGGCTTCATCAACAAGGTCGATGGCCTTGTCTGGCAGGAACCTGTCCGAAATATAACGGTTACTGAGGACCGCAGCAGCCACGAGTGCAGCATCCTTGATTCTTACTCCGTGGTGAACCTCGTATCTTTCTTTCAGCCCTCTGAGGATGGATATGGTATTCTCGACATCAGGCTGGTCAACAAGGACTGGCAGGAATCTTCTTTCAAGAGCTGCGTCCTTTTCTATGTACTTGCGGTATTCGTCAAGCGTGGTGGCACCTATGCAATGCAGTTCGCCTCTCGCAAGCATCGGCTTTAGTAAGTTCCCTGCATCCATTGCACCTTCTGTAGCTCCTGCTCCTACGATGGTATGCAGCTCATCAATGAACAAAATGATCTGTCCCTGGGAATCAGCAACTTCCTTTAAGACCGCTTTAAGGCGTTCCTCGAACTCTCCTCTGAACTTCGCTCCTGCGATGAGTGCACCCATGTCGAGTGCTATGATCTTCTTGTCCTTCATGTCATCAGGAATATCATGCTTTGCAATACGCAGGGCAAGTCCTTCTACAATAGCTGTCTTACCAACCCCAGCCTCTCCTATGAGTACGGGATTGTTCTTCCTGCGGCGTGAAAGGATCTCTATGGTATGTCGGATCTCCTGTTCCCTTCCTATTACCGGGTCAAGTTTTCCTTGAGCTGCAAGTTCGGTGATATCAATTCCGTATTTCTTGAGCGGTTCCATTGTGTCTTCCGGATTTTCGCTGGTAATGCGTCGATTCCCCCTTAGTTCTTTAATTGCTTCTAATGTGGCATCCATTGTGATGCCCGCTTCCTCTAGTATCCGGCAACTTGTACTCCCCTTTTCTTTCAGGAGTGCGATGAGCACATGTTCCACGCTGATGTATTCATCATGCATTGAACCTGCTTCATTTTCAGCCGTGTCGAGCACTCTGCTGTATGCCTGACTCACGTAAGTCTGTCCGCTTCCAGATCCAGATACCTGTGGCAGTTTTGACAAATGATCTTCAAGTTCCTTTACTATGGAATGATTGTCAGCTCCCATCCTGTCAAGAAGGGTAGGCACAAGCCCGCCATCCTGTTCCACTAATGCAAGCAAAAGATGTTCGCATTCTGTCTGCTGGTTATAATACCTTGCAGCAATGGAGAATGATCTCTGTATGGCTTCCTGTGCTTTCTGTGTAAAACGGTTAAGTTCCATTTTTACCTCCGTATTTGGTGATACAATGGTATTTGAATTTCTGTCCTTTTTGATATCTGATTTACTTCTGCAACGGAAACATTTCCCCCTGTTCCACGTATCGATCTCAGATATTCAAATGATCTGTTATTGTTTGATCATCAACTTATGTCAAACAATTTTATTTAGTGTATATCACATTTAAACATTTTCCAAAAAAATAGTACTTAGCATGCTTACAAATATTTCCGAAGAGGACGGGGTAACTTCGGAAATTCTTGCAAAACCCTTGCAACAACCCTTGGTATTAAACTATCACGTGTCAATCATCATCTTCGAAACCTCATTGATGCTGGTCTCATTAAGTTTTTTTTATCTAGCAATGTAAATATTTATTTGTATAATTAAGTTTATATAACTGTTTGAACATACTTGATTACTGAGCATTGTTTGTGGGACAACTTGTTCAGTTAAATGGTGGAGGCAGTGGGTATTGTCAGCAGAAATAGTTGAGCAGGAACTGGAATTTTATCGCTTGAAATTGGATGGCAAAGTGAAAGAAAGGGCCGAAGGACTGTCTCGTGTCAATGAGCAGCTTGAAGCAGAAATATTAGAGCATAATCGAGTTGAAGGTCTGATGGGGGATCATGAACTTCTACTTGAAAATATTCTTGAATCGTCGGGTGACGGAATTGCTTTTTTTGATATGGATAATAAGGCAAAATTGATGAATTCACAATTCCGGGGTATGTGGAACATTCCTGAAAATATAGGGGTCGATATGGACTATTTGGATATATTTGCGGAATTTGTTTTTCCACAGCTTGAGAATGCTGATAATGTGGCCTCTAAGATACGTGACTTCTCAAGCCGAAAAGAAAAAGATAGTGGCTTGTTATATCTCAAAGATGGTCGTGTCATTGAATACAATCTATTCCCGGTTTTCAAAGATGGGTCCATTCAAGGCCATGTCTGTAATTGTCGTGATATAACTATAAACAAAAAAGCGGAATCTGAACTTAAGAAGTATGCGGAGGATCTGGAACATTCTAATGAGCTAAAGGACCTGTTCGCAGATATCTTGAGGCATGATCTGTTGAATCCGGCGGGTTTAGTCAAAGGTTTTCTGAATGTTCTTATGCAAAAAGAAGATGATCCCTATATGCTGGATATGCTCAAAAAAGTGGAAATGAGCAATCAGAAGCTTATCGATATGATCGGGATGGCTGCAAAACTTTCAAGACTTGATTCCGATGAAGAGATCGAGTTCAATATTATTGATCTTGGCTTTATGGTCAACATCGCAAAAGCGAACTTTGGGCCCATGTTCGAGAATAAGGGTATGAAGGTCGTGTCCCTTTTCAGCGGAAATTATCCTGCAAAGGCCAATATGATGATCGAGGAAGTGTTCGCAAACCTTCTTTCAAATTCTATAAAATACAGCCCCGAAGGCAGTACTGTCTATGTTGATATTTTTGATGTAGGCGATGAATGGAAAGTGCAGTTCACTGATTTTGGTGAAGGTATTCCCGATGAGGATAAAGAATTCGTTTTTGAAAGGTTCAAGCGCGCCAACAAGACCTCTATAAAAGGAACTGGTCTTGGTCTTGCGATCGTAAAGAAGATAATCGATCTTCATGGTGGCAGTTTTGGAGTTGAGGACAATCCCTGTGGGGATGGATGTGTTTTCTGGATAACTCTGAAAAAAGGATGATCTTCGGTCCTTCTACCAAATTGGCTATATATATGAAGGTCAATGTCGTTGCATCAGGAACATGGTAGATATAATGGTCGAAGATACAATTACTGACAGGGATAACGTGCTTTTTGAAGCAGGTATCAAGCTTGGAGCTTTATATCATCAGTTCACAGGTTCTCCGGTGAACCTTCGTACTGTGGAAAGCCTTGAGACAGCCATTGCACAGAGCATTTCAGTGCAACCTTGTGTGGAGAACATTACTGTGAGTATAGATCGGGATATTCTAGGCTCAAAGCTCAACGATGACTTCGGTTACTGTGAGCTTGAAGGGCGTATGCTCAATGTTCAGATAGATGCAAGATACGGCTCAGCAAAGGTGCATGTTTCAATGGAGTTCAACAAGGAACTTGACTATCCTTTGATGAAAATAGATAAAATAGACTGACCGCCTAGAGTAGCGGTCAGATGTCGGAGAAGGCCTTTACGACCTTCTCATTCTGTTCTTGTGTTCCAATTGTCACACGTATGAGTGATAGGCCTGCATGTGCAAAGGATGTGCAGTCACGTACAATGATGCCCTTTTTGAGCAATTCGTTAGTGACATCGCGTGCTTTGTGTGGTGCTACATCGACAAGTACGAAGTTAGCCTGTGTATCGTAGACCTTGAAAGGCAATTCTTCCTGAAGGAACTTCTTTCCTTTAACTGCAAGTTCGATACTTTTATTCAGGTGTTCAGTATCTGAGAGTGCAGCTATCCCTGCGGCCATTGCAGCCGTGCTGACATTGAAGGGGGTTGCTATCTTCATGTACTCTTCTCTGAGCCATTCCGGCATGATGCCGTATCCCATTCTCATACCTGCAAGACCGAATGCCTTTGAAAATGTCCTGCCCACAATGATGTTGTCATGTTGGAGGACAAGATGTGCAACATTCTTCTCGGCAAATTCCACATATGCCTCATCCACGAAAACAAGGGCATCGGTAGCTGTTGCGATCTTAAGTATGTCTTCTTCAGGAATGACATTTCCTGTAGGGTTGTTCGGGGAACACAGGAAGATCATCTTCGTGTTCGGGGTGAGGGCTGCCAGTAATTTATCCGCATTGATCGAAAAGTCCTTTTCACGCTGGACATATACCGTAGTTGCACCGTTGGCACGTGCAGCTATCTCATAGTAGGAGAAGGTCGGGGTAGTGATCACTACTTCGTCACCGTTAGTTATGACAAGTCTTGCCAGTCCGTCCAGCAATCCATCCATCCCGGGACCGGATGCAACAATATTGGCTGCAGGTATATCTGTATACTCAGATATCGCATCCACAAGTTCGCGTGCATCTGCTGAAGGGTAGATACTGATCCCCTGCGCATTCTCTATGAGTGCTTCGACAGCTTTTGGTGAAGGTCCGAGAGGATTCTCGTTCGACCCGAGCTTGATGACCGAGGATGGCTCAAGTCCGTAGGTCTTCACTATATCCTCGATGGACTTACCGGGAACATATTTGGCAATGGATCCTATCTCATCCTTTATCAGTTCATATCTGGGCAATGATCTCGACCACCTTGTCTATCTGTTCCTTTGTTATTATGAGTGGAGGTGCGATGCGTATGACCTTCTCGGAAGTGCAGTTTAAGAGAATGCCATTGTCCCTTGCAAGGTCTACGATGTCTGCACAAGCCATGTTAATTTCGACACCTATCATAAGACCGCGTCCACGAACTTCGACAATGCTGTCGTTATCGAGGGAATTGAGCTCGTTCATGAAGTATTGTCCCATCTCTGCCGAGCGCTCCACCAGCTTCTCATCCCTTATCGCATCGATGGATGCCAGGGCTGCGGCACAGGCAAGGGGTCCTCCGCCGAAAGTTGCAGCATGCTGGCTCTTTTCAAATGAAATTCCATCGCGTGCCACAATGGCGCCCATTGGGAATCCGCCACCTATGGCCTTCGCCATGGTCATGATGTCCGGTTCGACCTTTGAATGGTCCTTGCAGAACCATTTACCTGTCCTTCCAAAGCCTGTCTGCACTTCATCGAATATCAGGAGCATCTCGTTCTCATCACATATCTCGCGCACTTCTCTCAGGTATTCATCTGAAGGCACATTTATGCCACCTTCTCCCTGTATGGGTTCTACGATGACGGCAGCGGTATCTTCAGTAATTGTATCCCTTATAGCCTGTGCATCGTTGTAGGGTACGAATCTCTCTCCCTGTATGAGTGGTTCAAAAGGTGTCCTGTAAATGGATTTGTATGTTACTGACAGTGAACCCATGGATCTTCCGTGGAAGGAGTTCTCAGCAGCGATGAATTCTTTCTTGCCGGTGGCGACTCTTGCAAGTTTCATTGCAGCTTCCACGGCTTCGGTTCCGGAATTGCAGAAAAATGCACGTCCCATGCCTGAAATGTTCACAAGTTCTTCGGCAAAGTTTGCCTGGACGCCCGTGTAATAGAGATTTGAAGTGTGTATGAGCTTGCCTGCCTGCTTGGTGAGGGCTTCGACCACTTTCGGGTGGCAGTGTCCAACATTGTTCACAGCGATGCCGGCGACACAGTCGATGTATTCCCTGCCCTCAATATCACGGACTATTGAACCCTGTCCGCTTTCAAGTGCTAATGGCTGGCGAGTGTATGTCTGCATTACATACTTTGAATCTTTCTCAACGATTGAATTGTAATCTTTTGATAGAGTGGTCTCTTTGGTCATAAAAAGCCTCTAAATAGTTAGTAATGGTCAAATATCAAGCGTCATAAGTTCATTTTCATTGAGGATCTCATTATCTTCCCTTACGAAGATAATTCCTCCGGGTGCTCTCATGACACCGTCAACACGTGCACTTTCGTGTATCTTTATGGAATTGGCATTTATCTCACCAAGAACATGTGTTCCCTTGTTGATGTATACATCACCTCTGGATACAATGTTCCCGTGTATGATATTATCTTCCCCGAGGTCCACTGTATTAAGGGTACGGATACTTCCATAAAGCGTAGTATCATTTCCCATCTCGAGTGTGGAAGCACGGATATTGCCGACAAGGCGACAATTGTTGCCTATGGACGCTGTGGCTGGTACTCTGATGGAATCTATGGATATCTTAGAACCGTTCGGGACGATCATGGCGAGATTTCCTATGGTCTCTACTTCTTCATCGAAAAGCTCATCAAGCGCCTTTTCGACCTCTTCATCCTTGCCCATGCGTAAAAGTTCTGTCAAATAAAGGAACAGGTATGCTATAACAGGAATCGGGTTCCTTACAACGATCCAGCCCTTTGCTTCGAAACCACTGCTGATCTTCACATCATTTCCAATATCAAGGTCGCCTTTTACAACGAGCCTTCCATCAATGGTGACGAACTCACCGATGTAAGCGTTCTCTTTTGTCTTGACGTTCCCACCGATGTGTGACCAGATATCTATCCTTACATCTGAGCTGGCAACTATGTCACCTGAAACCTCTACCCTTTCACCGAGTATGGCAGCTTTGGCGATAATTCCATAGCGTATGTCGGAATGGTTGCCCACTACGATATCACCATCAAGAACGATGTTCCGTTCTTCCATTTTTGTATTGTCAGGAATGACAAATGTCTTCAGGAGTCCCTCTTCTGCGATATTTTCACTCTCCGGTGGGGATGATTTTGAGATTATGTATGCTCTATCAGCTTATTTAACCTGTTGCTATGTGTAGATTTTGAAGTCTGCCTGCTGGTTTGCAAGAGAAAGCTCATTGTTCGCATCCGCACCTGACATCGACCGCGGCACCGGTATCAAGGGCTTCGATCTCTTCAGGGGACAACACCAACTGTCCTGTTGCGATAACCATGTCGTTCTCATCGACAACAAGGACCTCATCCCCGCTCCGAAGTTCAGGGTCGATAGCAGTTACATGTTTTGCAAATGTGGTCTTGCCCTTGGAGACGAAAGGCACAGCATCATCACAGACAGTGACCCTTGAACCTGGCGCAGGTATGTGTTTGTGTATAACTGTTGCAGCATCCATGCTCAATGTGAAAGTTCCATCCCTTGCTCTTACGGTCGCAATACGTTTGCCTTGGCTCATTATCTGTCGGATACGTTTTGTCCTTGAGAGCTGGAATGTTGAGTCCTCGGGGAACAGAATTTCTCCGCATCCTTTTCCAAACTGGTAGTCAGCCATGACACGAACTTTTTTCAGCATTTTCGCATTTTTATCCATAGGCGCAAGATTATGTATTGCACTTAAAAATAGTATCGGTCGAAAATGTGTTTCGGAATCGAATTGTTGGCATAACAGATTTTATATTTAAATGATATCAATCAGCTTTAAATAATATTATATCAATCTTTATATTGAGGAAACGGGAAGATTGCTTGCAAACTTTTGTGTTGTAAATGACTGTAATCAAGCAAACCATTCATCCCCTCAAAAACCGTTTCCTCCTCTCTTATTATCTTCTTTTGTGGTATTGACCTGAAAGCTTTGCTTTTTTGATAAATTAGTCTGATGCCATACGATATAAGGGCCAATATATTCATATCGCCCTTACATCCTTAACATAACTTTTACATATCAGCCTTTAATAACGCCCATGGGCATCATTTTTGCTACCTTTCT